>CANHHS010000029.1 GCA_947460445.1 Opitutia bacterium
AACGGCGGCTTCTGGGTGCCATGCTTAAAAGCAGACGGCACAACCTTCATCCCTACATCTTCAGAAAGCTTCACCTTTGGATTCCGAACGTCTGGCCCACTCTACGTTCGTCACTTAATGAGCTGCTGGCCTGGAGATTCGATTATGGAATCAGCTACAAGCAGTGACGCGATGTACAATAAGTGCAGCGAACACACTGAGCTTTTTGATAGTCAGATGACGGGTACACGTAACGGTACTGCGAGCGCAAAGACGTATGGCTCACTTGCAAACGTCCCATCCGTCGGATCACCCCCAAGCATCTTCGCAGTGGTCGACTACTCGGTACGCTGGCCCAAAGACAGTCTACCTTACCCAATTTTCACACACTCTAATCCTCTCGCACTCATGACACGTGGCGATGCGACTGGATGGTCGCCAGGTGGAGGTGACAAGAACGGAGCAAATATGGGTACTGGGTACGCAACGACCTCACCCAGCTACCGTCTGACTGTGCGCTCAGCAAATACATGGCCTGAAGCATTTGAACCCGGTGACGGTGCTGCCCAGATGGCTCTCGGTGGTGCTTCGAACTCATCGGGTCTCGGTGGTAGAACCAAAGCCGTCTTCAGCGAGCTACCCATGATGCCACCGACGTCGCTGGCACAGTATGCCCATGCGAATTTCGGCATGCGCGACCAGGACCCACTCTATTGCATCGGCAGCAGTTTCGCTTCTCCCAATCTACCACTCGACAAAGTTGTCAACTATCGCGTGGCACAAAACTGGACCGATGTGGACCGTGCCTACCTTGCGAATTTGGCAATCTGGGATCGTTACTTCTTGTCATCGATTTCACCCGAGCCAACCCCTCCGTCTGCGGCGGATTCCGTTGTTACCGTGGACACGTTCGGCGGATCTGCACCACCTTGGTCAGGCAACGCCTCACCACGTACATTAGTTAAAGTTATTGACGATTTCGTTGATGGTACGACGCCCTTGCTCAATCCACGCGTACGCATTTGGGAAGGCCGTAATCGCAGCTTACTCTCAGCAGCTACACCAACACGTAAAGATGTAGCCGTTAAACTTAGCGACTACAAGCAAGCAGCCGCTCAGCTCGTCATCGATGGCGCCTTTAACATCAACTCAACCTCTGTAGACGCTTGGGCAGCTGTCCTCGGGGGCACTAAACGGCTAGCCAACGGCGGTGACACTGCCACCACCCCTGCAGCAACACGCAACGCACGCTTCCCACGAGCTACCCGTACAGACGCAGCCGCACTCAGTGACCCGCGAGCAGCGTGGACCGCAGATAAATCATGGACGGGCTTTGCTTCGCTCGATGACGCCCAACTCCGACTCCTCGCGCGATCCATCGTCGACGAAATCCGTTACCGTACACAGTTCTACGTCCGCACCCCCGTTGACCGCCAACTCAAGAAAGGCGGCACCGCCAACTTCCCTGATCGTAAATTCCGCGGTGCGACTACCGGAACAACTGCCTTCGTCCCTACCCCATTCCTTGGCTTATCCCAATTCGTCAACCGCTTCCTCGACCTCACCTCAACGTCCAACGCTGTCGCTAAAGCAGGCTGCCTACAATCCGCCATCGCTCGGGCTGAAGCCGACGGCGGAGAAATCACGAATCGCGCAACGGTTGCGCCAATTTTTGGCGCTAGCCAGCTTGCATCCGGTACAGGTGCTGTCGGCCAGCAATCATGGACGGATTCTGCCAACGGCGCAGGCGCTGAAATCGCAGATGCCGGCACCCGCTCAGCAGGAGTGACTTCAAAGTCGCCATCCAACCAGTCGCACGTCGCCCTGTTCGCCCCTGGCTCAGTGCTCCAACAAGACATTCTTGCTGCCATTGGCCCACATATCACGGCACGTTCAGATACCTTTGTCATTCGCGCTTACGGAGAAGTACGTGCGCTAGGTGGCTCAGATATTTCCCGTGGCCGAGCTTGGGTCGAGGCAGTCGTCCAACGGACCCCAGACTTCTGCAATACCGTGGATTCCGCAGAAGCGACCACACTGACAAAAGCCGTTAACAAAGCAATGGGACGTCGCTTCCGCATTGTTTCCGTGCGCTGGCTCGGACCGAATGAAATCTAATGTTTAAAAAACTCTTTATCATTCTAATTCCGGTTCTGACCTTTGCAGCCGACGAGCCCAAGGTACCCAATATTCATGTAAAGTTCCGAGCACTCGCATTCGTCGCACCTATTCCTGATGCCGCCTATCAAACAGGCCCCAAAGAGAAAGACCGCGTGCCACTTTTAATCACCAGCGACTTCTTCACTAACGAGCAAGATTATCACGGTCCCGCTGAAATCAGTTTTATTCATCTCAATAAAGATGGTACGGCGACCCCGCTCGCTAACTCATTACTCGTAGACGGATCTCAAGTTATTTTACTATTTATTCCAGATAACAAAGGCGGTTTACGCATCACATCACTCCAAGACTCGCCGACGGTATTCCCATGGGGGACGCTTCGCTTTATCAACCTAACCGGGGGTCGCGCGAAAATTCGCTACGGGCAAAACGAATACCCTGTACCCATCAACGGCGAAAAAATCATTCGCCCACCATCCTCCCATAAAACGTACGCTAACGGAGAAATCTTAACCGAGCGAGACGATGGCTATAGTGTTGGCTACCGAATTCGCACCTTTCAGGAAGACGACCTTCGAGCGATTTATTTCTTACTACCTGGAGACCCCAAGGAGCACGCAATTTTACTCAAAGGTGTCGAGGATCGGAAACAAGATGAAGAAGCTGCCTCGCGTAACGTGAAGTCGAACGGCAACACTCCCGTCAACGGGAAGTCGAAAAACGCCAATCGATAACTTCGGCTTGGGCGCTCTTCCGTCCCTGCCAACGGTTCCAAGACAAACGGACAGCTAGATCAATAGCCTTGCCGGGCTCGGGTGCACGCGAGCCCATTCGCCACGCCAAGAGGCCTAATCGGCGTCCACCTGAGAGTAGTAATGTATGACGGAAGTTCATATCCCCTTCGCCAAACTTCTGAACAGGTCGATCGAAGACGACGCCTTTAAGTCCAAAGATTGGCTCCGGATTACCTTCACCGAATGGTTGCAGTAATTCGAGTTCATCGAGCACTTGATTGCTAACGTCTTCAGGAGTCACCCACGCGGAGATTTCAGTCGTGAGCTCACCGGCAACGGGTTGCGTGGCTAATTTAGCCGCAACACCTTCCGCAAACCGGCGGCGGAATTCAGGGACATTAGCCAATGGCATGGAAACGCCCACTGCCATTGGATGTCCCCCGTAATTACCGAGTAAGTCATGACAGGTTTGCAGAACTTCAACGAGGTTTACGCCAAGAACGCTGCGGCCTGAGCCTTTAGCGACGTCACCTTCCCGCCCCAAGACGATCACGGGACGTGTAAACGTTCTACAAAGCTTACCCGCTGCAATCCCAACAACTCCAGGATGCCAGTCGCCCTGAGCAACTAATCCAGGTGACGATAACATGCCCTCAAGCTGTGAAGTCGCCTCTTCGGTTACCTTCCGGTCGATTTCCTGCCGCTCCCGGTTGAGCGTATCCAGTTGGGCAGCGCCATCCTGACAATCCGCATGAGAATCAGCTAACAACAATTTCAGAGGGATGGCTGCGTCTGCCAGACGGCCGCTAGCATTAATACGTGGTCCAATACGGTAGGAAATGTCTGTAGAACTAAGGGTCTGACCTGGCTCCAAGCCGCTCACCGCAATTAGTGCACGCACACCGGGTCGACGGGCATCCGAAAGTGCCTTTAAGCCGTGGGAGGCGAGGATACGATTTTCTGCACGCAGGGGGACCAAATCCGCAATGGTTCCTAAGGCGGCCAGATCGAGGTAATCTTTAACCACGATGGTTGTCCCACGACTATCCCCACTCAATCGAAGTACCTTAAGGATGGCATGGATTAACTTGAAGGTGAGACCAGCCGTACACAGCGACTGCCAAGGCGCATCGGCGGCATCAAGCACACGCGGATTAACTAGTAGACAGCCAGTTGCTGGACCATCTTTGGCAACGTGGTGATCAATGATAAGTACATCAACGCCGGCATCACGGAGGCGCTGCACTTCGGCGTGTGAATTCGTCCCACAGTCTAAGGCGACAAATAAGTCAGGCTTAGCTTCTGCAAGCACCCGATCAATCGATGCATTGGATAAGCCATAACCTTCTTCCATACGCCGCGGTACATAGAACGCCGGCGCAGCTCCTAACTTACGTAATACATGAACGAGTGCGGCGGTACTCGTCACGCCGTCGACATCGTAATCGCCGAGCAAAGCAATCCGCTCTTTACGGTCGACGGCACGAACGAGTCGCTCAGCGGCTTCGCGCAAACCGCCGACTGCAAATGGGTCAGAGACATGCGCAAGTTGTGGTCGCAAGTGTCGCTCAGCTTCCACCTCATCGGCGCAGAGACGACTTAAGATAAGTGCAAGTACCGGGGATACCCCGAGTGACTCCTCAAGACGACGCACGTGGGCGTCGTCGGCGGACCGATAGGTCCAGACGGCCTTTTTTGGCACGGGCGTTTAGTTCTTGGAGTCAGCTTCCCAAGCGTGGACCGGAGCTTTATCGGCAGCATCAGCTCCCTCGCGCTTTCCACCGTGCCACCAATAGAAGATCGGGGAGGCGATAAAGACCGAAGAGAATGTACCGGTAAGGACACCGTAGATGAAGACCTCGCCGTAAAGACGAACATCACCCGCACCAAAGACCCAGAGGGCAACGGCACAGAGCAGAACCGTCATTGAAGTCAGGATGGTTCGTGAAAGTGTGCGATTGATCGCCAGGTGAATAACGTCTGCCAATGTTCGCCCTGGATTCTCGCGAAGCTCTTCACGAATACGGTCAAAGACGACAATTGTGTCATTCACGGAATAACCGATGATGAGCAAGATGGCTGCAATCAGCGCAGCGTTAAATTGCCCACCAAAGAAGACGAAGAGTGCAATCGTCATCAAAACGTCGTGAAGCGTGGCCACAAATGCAGCCACCCCAAATCCTGCCTCAAATCGTAGCGATACGTAGATGGCGATTCCTAGCAGCGCCAAGAGAACCGAGTAGACGGCATTTTCACGCAGCTCTCCGCTAACGGAAGCGCCTACTGCCTCACGAGACAGCATAATTTTCTCAACGGGTAGATCCTTGTCCTTTAAGTACTCGGGGTGTTTTTCTTTGAGTGCACCGACAATGGCTGTGAGGTTACCAAAGTCGCCCTTGGACTTGTCCTTGGTTAACTCAGTCTCGATACGCAGCGTAGGCTCCCCACCACCGACGGGCATTTGAATTGTGGCGGTCGTATCGGGAATACCTAAGGAAGCAGCAACTTGTTGTACCTTCCCTGTATCAATAATCTCTGCGGAGGAAATGGCCACTAATGTCGATTCGCCACCGCGGAAGTCCTTACCAAAGGCATTCTGACCTTTATACGCGAGTTCGCTAATCCCAAGTGCCACCACCGACCATGACACGATTAGGGCAACCTTAGCGTAACGCAGGAATTGAATGTTTAGGTCATGCCGGAAGACAGGCAGACCAAACAGTCGTGTCATCACACCGCGCGTGATCGAAATTTCTTGGAGACCACGGCAGGTCACGAGGGTCGAAAGGAGGGTCGTGAAGATACCAATGATGAGCGTGATACCAAAACCACGCACCGGACCCGTACCCATAAACGCCAAGATGAGTGCCACAAGTAAGTGCGTCAAATTGGCGTCGATAATCGTCAACATCGCACGGTCGTAACCTTCGCGGAGTGAGACGGCTGCATCTTTACCTAAGCGCAGTTCTTCGCGCACACGTTCAAAGATTAAGATGTTGGCATCGACCGCCATACCCAGGGTGAGCACGAGGGCAGCAACACCAGGCAGCGTGATGGTCGCGCCAAAGTAAGCCATCGCCCCAAGCATCATCAGCAAGTTGAACACCATGCCGATAACCGAGATGAAGCCTCCCCATAAATAGAACCCAACCATGAAGAGGACGACCAACCCAACAGCGACAGACGAGGCGACGACCGACTTATCTTGAGCATCCTTCGCGAGGGAAGGCCCCACCGCAGTCACGTCCTGCGTACGCAAGGGGAATTCCAGTGGGTTATTCAACACATCGGCCAACTCTTTAGCTTCTTCAGCTGTAAAGCTGCCGCTAATCATTGCACCACCACCGATAATAGGGTTACGAACAGTCGGTGCCGATTGGAGCTCTCCATCAAGCACGATGGCCATTTGCCCCAAGGTGCCGTCGGCATTCTGTTGAGCGATTTTGGTCGTTAATTCACCAAAGCGCTCTGCGCCTTCTGACGTAAAATCCATATTCACCTGCCAGCTGAAACCGTCTGGAATACCTGGGTGGGCAGCTGAGATGATTGCACCCGTCGCTTCTGCGCGCTTACGCACGTAGTAACTGTGTAGGGTTACTTTACCAGTACGACGGTCGGTGTTGCGCTCGGTCAACACTTCATAAAGTGAAGCTGGCGAATCAGGCTGACGTGGATTATCGGGAAGACTCCGGAAGGTATGATCAAGCTCACCAGCGGCTGGGCGTTGATAACGGTAAACGAGTCGGAACTCGAGTTTCGCTGGCTTCTTAAGCACATCAATAACGTCAGGATTGTTTGCCGCATCTTCACCGGGCAATTGAATCTCTAGAACGTCTTTACCGACCGGACGAATCACGGGCTCAGCTACACCAAAGGCATTGATGCGTTTGTCCATCACGCGCGAAGTTTGATCAATCAAACCGGCACCACCACGCGCGGTACGTTCTTCAAGCGTGCGTTCAGCACGTTGCAAGCGAGTGGTGGCCTCGGCGAGACCCTTGGCGTCACCTGCAGCTTCACGTGCACCGACCTGAGCTTGTGCTTCGCTGACTGCTTTCGTGGCATCGGCAACGGCAGTTTCCGTATCGATCTTCAGCGTAAACGACACACCGCCCTGCAAATCTAGACCGAGTTTGAGACGGCCTTGGGAACGGCGCAGAAGCTCTTTTAAAACCAGCGTGTTTCGTTTCAAGAGCTCTGGCTCTTTGACGAAAGTTTCCGGATTAAAGAACAAGGGAAGCAAGTCGACAGGCTCTGCACGTCCACGGCCGGCGCCAATATCGCGAAGCGCTTGATAGTATGTCGATGCCTTCCGGTCTTCGGGGACGCTCGTATCTTTAATACCGAAAGCATGGATACGTGCTAATGCTTCGGCGTGGATTTTATTAAAGTCTGCCTGTGACTCTGGGCGCACATGTTCAGGCGCATAGGTTTCAAGAGGGACTGTACGAAGGGGGGTGAGCTCGTAAACTGCGGCCGCAAGGACCAGCAACGAGACCACGACCTTCCAAAGGGGTCGCGACGTCATGGGTGTGTGATCGTCTGAGATTAGTTAAGTGCGGCTTGTCCGGATGCACTGCTCGACTCTTCTCCGTCGGAGAGAATCGCACTACGCAATACCACCAGGCGAACACCTTCGTCGACCTGCACCGTAGCTTTCACGTCAGTTAGGGAAACGACTTTGCCGAAAATTCCGCCCGTGGTCATAACCGACGAGCCGACCTTTAACTCGGATTGGAACTTCTGAACCGCCTTCTGCTGCTTACGCTGAGGCGCAATCACGAAGAAATAGAAGGCTACGAACATTAAGCCGTAGGCCAGAAGGATTACCCCACCCCCACCCTCCGGTGCCGGACTCGCAGGTTGTTGAAGTACAAGTGCTTGCAGTTGATTCATGTTATTTGGTTGTTTGGAAAGTGCGAAAGACGCCTAAGGGATGGGTGGAGTGAGACAAAAAGGCAAGCCCGCGTGGTCGGGTTAGGTTGACCGCCATGGGCGACCTGTCAGCCTTAGGCACTTACTTCCATGGAAAGTTCCCCTAAGGGCGACGCACCTTCCGCTGAAACCAGCGTGCCGATTAAGCCCCTAACGCTCGCAGCTTCGATCGCCGCGCTCGGCGTTGTCTTCGGGGACATTGGCACCAGCCCCCTTTACGCACTCCGCGAGAGCTTCAAAGCTGCCTTTTTACACAGCGGCCCAGCAGCACCCTCCCCTGTCGTACCCATTCTCTCCCTGATCATCTGGAGCCTTATCCTCGTCGTTACCGTTAAGTACGTTATCTTGGTAATGGCAGCCAATGACGAAGGTGAAGGCGGCGTCATGACCCTTGTATCTTTGTCCAGCAAGACGCAGGAGACCGAAAACCCAGATTCCCCCAACAAAGCGCGCAATACGATGGTCGTGATTGGCCTGATTGCTGCCGGCTTACTGTATGGCGATGGCATTATCACACCGGCAATCTCGGTCTTATCAGCCATGGAAGGTCTCAAAGAGGCCAATTCACGACTACAAGGGAGCGTCATCGACCCGCACTTACTGAATGCTATCATTCCATGGTTAGCTATTTTCGTACTCATCCCGCTTTTTATTATTCAAAGAAAAGGGACATCTAAGGTCGGCGCGTATTTTGGTCCGATTACCTTAGCATGGTTTTTGAGCATCACTGGCTTTGGACTTCTTTCGCTTTACGAGAACTCGAGCACCATTCCAGCGCTACTCCACGCATTTAATCCGCTGAATGGATTCGGGCTATTCTTTACGACACCTGGCCTGGCGTTTGTGATTATCGGTGCCGTGTTTCTTGCTGTCACCGGCGCCGAGGCACTCTACGCCGACATGGGTCACTTTGGCGAAAAGCCCATTCGCACAACCTGGCACCTCGTCGTCCTCCCTGCACTTATCGTAAACTACCTCGGCCAAGGAGCATGGGTGATGTCACATTCGGCAGACATTCAAGACCCCCTCTTTAATCCGTTCTTCAACATGGCACCGAACTGGGCACAGATCCCACTCGTCTGCTTAGCGACCTGTGCTGCCATTATCGCCTCACAAGCTCTCATCTCTGGCGCGTTCTCGATGACAACCCAGGCGATCCAATTGAAATATTTGCCGCGGATGCGCATCATTCACACTTCAGGTGAAGAATCAGGACAGGTCTATTTACCGTTCGTAAATTGGTTTCTCTTTATCGGCTGCGTTTACGCCGTCCTGCAATTCAGATCCTCCGAAGCCCTAGCCGGTGCTTACGGAATTGCGGTAAGCCTGACCATGCTGGCAACAACACTGCTCTATGCGGAGTTCTTGCGCAAACGTAAGCACCTCGGCGGGGCTGCTTACATCTTGATGATTCCATTCATCTTACTCGAGTTGCTCTTTATCGCCGGAAACTTTCCCAAAATCCTGCAAGGGGGCTGGCTCCCACTCTTGGTGGGCGGGTTCGTCTTTATCTGCATGTATGTCTGGAACCGCGGGCGTACACTCATGCAGCGCAAATTCAAAGAGGGTGATCAAAAACAAATCTTTGATGTCTTTATGGATAGCATGGAGGACTCCTTCCACAAAGGGGCACTCAAGCGCGTCCCGGGTGTCGCCGTATACATGGTCGGTAATACCGAGTCCGTACCCATGGCCCTCGCCCACAACTTAAAGCACAACAAAGTTGTCCATGAGCACCTCATGATTTTGACCATCAAAATTGATGAGTACCGCGCCACAGTTCCCGCTGCCGAACGCGTTAACTTGATATACCGAGTGCCGAATCCTCCAGAGAAAGAGAGCAAGGCAACTGACCCATTCCCGCGCGTCATTAAAATTATTGGTAACTATGGCTTCCGAGAAAATGGTCAGATTGAGCCCGTACTGAGGGCAGCCTTCGAAGATCAGCAGATCGAATACAATACGATGAAGATAACATACTTCCTCAGTCGCGAAACAGTCGTGCGCAAAGAAAGCCATGTACCCGGGCTCAGCTTACCCAATGTTGAAGAGAAGATTTTTGAAGTTCTGAACCGCAATTCCCTCTCGGCGACGGCCTACTTTAACCTCCCGCCCGGTCGCGTCGTTGAGCTGGGTATGCAGGTTGAAATGTAGTCGTCGTCCCAGAAAGTTTTTAGGGACAGGGCGCCGAACCCGCATAAAATAAAGGGTCTAAAAATAAGTCGGCCGAAAATTGCTCTTTTTACTTCCATCTGAGGGCACATCCGCTTTCTCAATGGGCTCATGGCACATACCGCAATCCTCGCCCTTGAAGACGGAAC
This sequence comes from Opitutia bacterium, assembly GCA_947460445.1. Classification (GTDB taxonomy): domain Bacteria; phylum Verrucomicrobiota; class Verrucomicrobiia; order Opitutales; family UBA953; genus UBA8828. The sequence goes on from CANHHS010000029.1 coordinate 10,091, forward strand.
AGTCTTTCGGGGGAGAGCTTTCGGGGCAGCCAAGACAGTGGTTGGTGAATCCGTCTTTAATACATCGATGTCGGGTTATCAGGAAATCCTGACTGACCCTTCATACTTCGGACAAATTGTGACGATGACAGCGCCGATGATTGGGAACTATGGCGTGAACGAAGATGATATGGAATCGAATGGGCCTAAAGCCGCCGGATTCGTCGTCCGCGAACTCTCTCCGCTCGTCTCGAACTGGCGCGCTACGACCGATCTTGGAAGTTGGTTAGCTAAACACGGCATTCCAGGAATCGAAGGGATTGATACGCGTACATTAACGAAAAAACTGCGCGTCGCAGGTGTCATGAAGTCTTGTCTCTCCACAGAAGACATTACTGACGCCGAAGCTGTACGTCGTGCCCGGGAATGGAAAGGCCTCATTGGCGTCGACTTCGTTAAAGAAGTGACCTGTCGCACCCCTTACCAATTTACCGAGAAAACTCAGGATGACGGTCTTTTCACGGTTCCAGGAACAACCCTCTACAAAAGCAAACTTGCGCAAGGTAAACGCTACACCGTAGCGGCCTATGACTTTGGGGCTAAGACCTCAATCTTCCGCCGCCTCCGCCATGCAGGGTTCGACGTCCATGTCTTCCCTGCAACGACCCCTGCTTCGGAAATTCGTAAGCTCAACCCTGACGGCGTCTTCCTTTCCAACGGACCTGGCGATCCTGCCGCCCTTGGCTACGCGCACACAGCCGTCGCTGACTTAATTAAAGATTATCCAGTTTTCGGAATCTGTCTAGGACACCAAATTATCACCCACGCAATTGGTGCTTCGACTTACAAACTTAAGTTTGGTCACCGCGGCGGCAACCAACCGGTTAAGAATAGCGAGACAGATACGGTTTCCATCACTGCGCAAAATCACGGCTTCGCATCAAAACCGGAAGAACTCACAAAATGTGGCGCCATCGTCACCGAACTAAACTTAAACGACAACACGGTGGCTGGCTTACGCTTAAAAGATAAACCCGTGTTCTCCGTACAATACCATCCGGAAGCCGGCCCTGGTCCGAACGACGCGGATAAACTTTTTGCAGCCTTCTACGACATCGTTGAAAAGCACGCGAAGGCGAAGAAGTAAGCCAAAGGCTAAGTCACAAAGGTAAGGACAGGTCCGTTCGCCCTTACCCTGCGCCTGGCGTAATTCTATCCTTTAGCCCGCAAGGCTTTACCCCCTAGTGTCTGCGCATGCTCACCTGCCGTAAAGTCTACGCAGACATTCCCTTTGCCCACCGACAACACCGGCATAGCGGACATTGTGCACATATTCACGGACACAGTTGGAGCCTAAGCCTCACCTTTGCCTGTAAAGAACTCGACCGGCATGGCTTCGTTGTCGATTTCGGCGGTCTTGGTTTCATCCGTGAATGGATCGATCAAAACCTTGATCATGCGTGCGTCGTCGGTGCAGATGATCCTGAACTCAGTTGGCTAAAGTCTAAAAACGGTAGCGTTTTCAAATTGCTCGTCATCGAGAACGCATCCGCCGAGGGCATCGCACGCCACCTGCACGCTCAACTCGATCCACTCGTACGAGCCAAAACGGACGGCCGTGGCTGGATTGCTGAGATTGAGTTACATGAAGATAGTCGTAACTCCGTGCGCTTTGTGCCGTGATTTATCCTGTCAACGAGACCTTCTTAAGTTGGCAAGGCGAAGGTATCCACCTCGGACGAAAAGCGTTCTTCATTCGCCTACAAGGTTGCCCAGTTCGCTGCACATGGTGCGACTCTGCTTCGACCTGGCACCCCAACCATGTACCCAAGGACATTCGTAAACTCTCAGCCGATGCACTCGCCGCAGAAGCTGCCGCTGCTCAACCCGAATTTGTCGTCATCACCGGCGGTGAACCTTGCATCCACGATTTAAATGCACTGATTGCAGCACTCAATAAAGTTAAGCTGCCCGCGCACCTCGAAACCTGCGGAGCCTACCCAGTTGCTGCGGGCTTTGCCTGGGTAACGGTAAGTCCTAAATGGAATAAACCCCCGATTGCCGAAGCCCTTGCGCAGGCTAATGAATTAAAAGTTATCGTGGAAGACGCCGAGTCGATTGGGAAGTGGCTGGCGACTTTAGGCGGCGTTTGGCCATGTCCAACGGTCTGGCTTCACCCTGAATGGTCACAACGTGCGAACCCAGCCGTACTCCGGGCAATTACCGATGCCGTTAAGACTTTCGGGGCGCCGTTGCGCGCAGGCTGGCAGATGCATAAACCTTACGCAGCGGACTCCCTGGACACACGCTCACGTCCACCCGCGCCTCTCGGCGGAGAGGCGAGCCAAGGTTACTAATTAAGTACCGTTAAGCGATGTAGTCTGTTGGGTCCTTCACGCCAGCTTTCGTAAAAGCTTCGCGCCGTTCAACACAGGTACCACAACGTCCACAGTGACGGTCACCGCCGACATAACACGACCACGTCAGGTGCAGAGGTGCTTTTAATTCAACGCCGCGCCGGACAATTCTCGACTTATCCCAATCCACAAATGGACGCTCCAGTCGCACGGAGTGCCAATCACAGAGACTTAAAGCCTTATCCATGGCCGCAGCGAATTCTGGCCGACAGTCCGGGTAAATTGCGTGATCACCGCCATGGGCACCGTAAACAATACTCTCAGCCTTGGTCGCAACGGCCCAACTCCCTGCCATCGCCAAGAGCAGCATATTACGATTTGGGACAACCGTGGCCTTCATCGACTCCGCTTCATAATGACCTTCGGGTACGTTCTGGGTGGCATCGGTTAACGCATTCACGCCCATTAAATCGGCAACCGAACGAAGGTCTGCCACTTTATGCTCAATGCCGTAATGAGCGACCACAGCACGAGCTGAATCAATTTCACGACGATGGCGTTGGCCGTAATCAATCGTGAGTGCACGCACCGTACGTCCCTCCGACATTAAATGCGCGAGTAAGACAGTGGAATCAATGCCACCCGATAGAATGAGTACGCTGCTGGCCACAGGACGTGAAGTAAGCGACGAATGACTTGGGACTAAAGACTAAACGAGCGACACCTCGACGGCCGTAAGTCTTTAACTTCAGCCTCAAGCAGTCCCAAAGCGTGCTTCAAACTCCCTAACCGTAACATCCAAGCCAGGGTAACAACGACCGGCTATTGCTAGCGATTCATCTCTAATCGCCTTCGGAATACCCCAGAGCGCTTGGCTAACTGAACCCGTAATCGCCCCGAGCGTATCGGCGTCACCACGAATCGAGACTGCAAAGCGGATCGCAGACTCAAAGTCTTTTGTACCGACGGCAATCGCCATGCATTCCGGGACACACCCTTGGCACCTTTCGTTATAAACATGCGTCCGACGGATCACATCCAAGTTCGGCAATGGACCGTAGTATTTTTCCGCCATCAACCGTACGGCCTGCGGATCACGCGTCTTCCGCGCAACCCATGTACATGCAGCCGTGCACAGCGCACCTTTGATGCCCTCGGGATGACTATGCGAAGGCAGAGCACTCAATCTAGCATGCTCGAGCACATCCTCTAAATCATCAAATGCCCATGCAATCGGTGCCACGCGCATCGCCGATCCATTTCCGTAAGAATCACGATTTTCCACGCCACCCTCTCTAACCCACTCAGCAAACCCATAACCAAAAGCTGCGCTGAGAGGAACGCGGTGTTGGTTTTTTTCATAAAGGGCGACCGATTCGACCAGATACGGGCGGTAATTCTTATCCCCCTTAAGCAGGGCCTGTGCGATTACCCACGTCAGCAGTGAATCGTCCGTCGGCGATGAACGGCCAACAAATAATTTGAAGTCAGAACGGTCATTGCCGCTGAATTCATGAACCG
>CANHHS010000030.1 GCA_947460445.1 Opitutia bacterium
GCTGCTGCGGCAACCAATGATATCACGTTAACATTCAATGGTGGCGCGGGGGATCTCACGCTGGGCGGCGATATTGAATCGTTCGCAGGTAATATCGATCTCGGCAGTCCTACGACGATCACTTTTGATGGCGGCACAGCCGTTAACTCCGAATACATCACTGTCACAGCTGCGCTTGATATTCGTAATCGGCCGACCATTGGCACCACCATCTTCGCCGGTACACGTGCCGATGGCGTTGGTTTTGAGTTTAACGCCAATGGCGTTCGCGACACAATCGGCCTCGTTGACAATTCTGCGCTCGGAACAGCCTTCTATCGCCTCGGCTCAGGTGCACCAGTCAGCGTGCAATATTTTGATGCGGTACAAGAAGTTCGCCTCACGCCCTTCGACGCCTTGGTGGACGCTCTCCGCGCCGGCGATACCATCAACACTGCCTTCAATACTGCGTTCCTTAATTTGGATTGGACGCTCGGCGGCCTAGCTTCAACCGGCCCGACTTCAACATCGGGTGTTAACACCTGGAATTTCACCGTCACCCCTGTTTCAGGATTCCAAGTTCTGCGCCCAGGTTATGTCGTGGTTAATGTAGGTCCAAATGGTACGCCGACAGCGCCACAGACCTACACCATTACACCTCGCCCGATCCAAGTTAAACCTGGCGACCTCACCCTCACTTATGGCGATGCAACGCCTACAGGTGGAACATTCACTTACTCCTTCGAGAATATTCCTGCTGGAGAAACTGCAGCCGTCGGCCTGACGGGCACGCCCGTCTTCACAACGGATTACGACTCCACCAATGCAGCTGCACGTAATGCAGGCATCTACTCTATCTTTGCAGATATCAGTGGCGTCACTTCTTCGAATCCTAATTACACCATCACGTCGATCGATGGCGTGCTCACGGTTCGTCCAGCTTCACTGACGTTCCGGGTTGTTAGTAAGACTATTACTTATGGTGACACTCCGTACATCGGCACGCCTGTATTGGATCGTGATTACACTGTTGATGCGGGTTCCTTTAAATACACCGACACATACGGTTCGATTGTAACAGGATCGCCCACGCTTGTCACCGCTGCCAGCTCCACAAGTCAGGCTCGTCTCGACTATAACGTCGCCCTCGCTTCCGGAACATTGGCCTACGCTTCTGGCAATTACGTCCCTGTCTTTGTTGACGGCACAATTCACATTAACCCAGCCGTACTCACGGGTCGCGTGGCAATTGCTTCGCGCACTTATGGCAGCCCTGAAGTTGATTTCACGGCGGATGCGATTGAGTGGACTGGCTTCAAGAACGGCGAAACCGCCCTCGATGCTTTTGTCAGTGGCAACCCTAGTTTTGCCATTGAAGGTGCCGGCTTAGGTATTCGTAACGTTGGCCGCTACGGTGTTTCAGCAAATGCGGGTAATCTTAATTCCCCTAATTACGACATCGGCACGATCGACCCTGGATTCCTGCAAGTTGATCCAAAAGAAGTTCAAGTCATCGCCGATGCGCGTACGCGTCGCTACGGTGACGCGAACCCTAATCTGACTGTCCGTTACTTCGGTTTCGCCTATGGACAAGACGTTAACACTGCTGGCGTGACTGGTAGTGCCTCAGTTTCAACCGCTCTGAATGGTACGACGGGTGTCGGCGTCTATAATGACAGCCTGACGGTCGATGCGAGCGGTCTCTCCGCCCAGAATTACACCTTTACGGGTGTTTCGGGTACGATGACCATCACGAAGGCTCCGCTCGTTGTCACAGCGATCAATCAGTCGCGCACTTACGGCGACACCACCATTATCACTGATGGCACCTCGTACGTTATCTCCGGATTCCGTAATGGTGAGGATGCAGCGACTGCAAATGTCACCGGCATTCCTACCATCAGCGTCAGCCCGACTGTCACAGCGACTTCCAATGTAGGCACTTACAATGGCGCCATCCTTGTCAACGGCGGCACCCTGAATGCAGCAAACTACGAGTTTACCACTGCCGGTAACTTGGTTGCGGGTAACCTCACCGTCACCCGTGCGCTCCTCGATGTTATCGTCGACAATCAATACCGTGTCTACGGGTCTTCAGATCCCACACTCACTTATACCTTCAGCGGCTTTAAGAATAGCCAAACTCTCGCTACCTCGGGCGTGACCGGCACTGCCGCCGTCAGCATTGCAGCTGCAGGTCGCGGCGCCATGGCCGACGCGGGCACTTATGCTATCACGGGTCTCGCCGGCTCGTTGGCTTCTACAAATTATTCATTCCGGATGGTGAATGGCGTGCTCACGGTAGCTAAGGCCCCGTTGACTATCCGTGCGGTGGCTGCATCCCGTCAATACGGCGACGCCCTCACTGGTTTCACCTACACCATCGATGCTGCTGGATTTAAGAACGGCCAAACCGAAGCAGTGTTACGTGGAACAGGTGCACTTTCGGGCGACGCCAGTGTCTCAGCCTTCCAGGTCGACCTCGTCACGCCTGTTCAAGTCGGCGACAACGTCGGCAGCTATGTCTTAGTTGCGACCAAGAATACCCTGGATGCTCGCAACTACACCTTCGAGCCCCCAGGCACGGTTTACGTTCCTGCGACACTTACTATTACAAAAGCTCCTCTGCTTGTGACCGCGCGTAATGCGACCCGTGAGTACGGCGACGTCAATCCTGCCTTCGGTTACGATATCACAGGCTATCGCCTTGGTGAAACGTCCGCGATTCTTACTGGCGCCCCCAGCGTTACAACGACTGCAACCCAGTCTTCCAACGTCGGCACCTATGCGATTACGCCAACGCAAAACACCCTCATTGATACAACCGGCAATTACGCATTCACCTTTGTGAATGGCACGCTGACTGTCTCTAAGGCTGTTATCACGGTTTCATCTCAGGCCTTGTCTAGTGTCTATGGTGATACCGTTAACTCCTTCACGCCCGGCTTCTCAGGCTTCAAGCTTACCGACAACTCCTCAGTTGTTTCTGGATCTGCTGGGTTCTCGCGAACAGCGGGATCCGTTGCTACCCTTGATGTCGCTGGTTCGCCTTATGCTTATAGCGTGAACGATGTCTCCGGGCTTAGTGCAACCAACTACAGCTTCGTTGCCTCGGCTTCGACTGCCAACATCACGATCACTCCTGCTCCCGTTACATTGCGCGCAACCAATGTCAGCCGTTATTACGGCAGCACAATTGGTGTGACGGATGCATGGGAAATTCTTGGCTTAAAGAACGGTCAAACCACTGCTGACGTTAAGAACACTCAGTTTACCGGCGCACCTGTGGTTACGTCCACGGAAGCTGGCGATGCCGCAGCGAACGCAGGTAGCTATACCATCGGCATCACGAATGGCACCTTCGCCCCTATTGCCTTTAGCAACTATAGCTTCGATGGCGGAAGCACGCCTGCAACTGGCACGCTGACGATTAATAAAGCGGTTCTCACCGTTACCGCCAACCGTACGGGTACATACGGAGACCTGAACCCTCTCTCGGGTCTAGTGTTCAATACCTCGATGGTGACAGGTTACGTCAATGGCGACAGCAACTTGATTACGGGTTCAGCTTCCTTCAGCTCTAATTATAATACCTCTTCTGCGGCTACACGTGGGGCAGGTGCCTATAACCTGAATACGAATGTCACAAACCTGGCTGTCTCGAATGGCAATTACACGGTTGTTGGCGGAACTGGCACCCTGACAATCGACAAGGCACAACTTGACCTCAAGGTTTCCAATGCAACTCGCTTCTACGGTGATAACAATGCATCGGCTACCTTGGCTTCGGCCACGAATGGTCAATTGAAGTATACTGATACCGTTGACTCAGCCTTAACGGGTTCAGCAAACTTCAATTTCGGCGGCGTCGATAACACGACAAATATCGGCGTGTACACGGTTTCAGCAACCGCTGGCACATTGGCTTCCGCAAATTATACCTTCGGCGCTATTGCTGACGGATCGCTGACAATTAACCCAGCAATCCTGACCATCACTGCTGCACGCAATATCACTTATGGCGATGCTTCGCCGCTTGCAGGTATCACCTTCAGTGACAGCCAAGTCTCTGGCTATAAACTTGGACAAAGTGGTCAAGTTACAGGCAGCATCACCTTCACTTCAGGTTATGACACTGCAGCTGCCGGTACGCGCGGTGCTGGCACGTATGCTATCACGGTTAACGGCGCGAGCTCCTTGTCGTCTAACTACACAGTAAGCGTCGACGGCGGAAATCTCGTGGTCGCGAAGGCTACACTCACTGGACAGGTTAATAATGCTGAACGATTCTTCGGCAGCTCGAACCCTGGCTTTAGCGCAACATGGTCCGGCTTCAAATATTCAGAAACGATTAGCACTATCGGCGCAACGGGCTCCCTGACGTTGAATACCAATGCTAACCATGCGAGCCGTCCTGATGGATCGCCCTATGTCATCACTGCGACAAATTCGACCCTGGCGTCTGCCAATTACGAATTTGGCACCGTTGCTGATGGCCAACTCAACATCATGCCGCTCATCCCTGTGGACCTCGAGCGTCTGCGTGTGTTCGGCGCGATGGAAAGTTGGACGTTTGGCTTAGCTTCACGTCCTGCCGACTCAGGTGTTTTGAGTCTCGATCCTGGTGCACAGATTAACTTCAACGATCGCTCCATCCAAATCGTCTTCCCTGAGTTCCGTGACTTAACTTCGGACGAGCAAAAGAAGAAGAAAAAGGATGCTGGTGAAACAACTGCCCAGGACGCCAAGCCAGCCCCTCGCACGATTTCCAAGAACTAATCTGACATGTCTCGCAATATTTCGAAGCAGGCCTTTCTAGCGGCCGCGCTCCTCACCGCTTCGGGCCTTTATGCCCAAGTAGCGCCCACTGACGCGGGTAGCGCATTGCGCGAAAATAAAAAGGCGCCGCAGTTGCCCACTAGTTTGACGCCTCCTGTTTCCGTGCAAGCGGCACCTTCGCCAAACCAAGCGATCACGACGAGCGATCCGAAAGAAGTCAGAATTTACGTCCGGCGTTATATCGTGCCTGCGAACTCAGCGGTCACCCAAGGCGAAGTCGACTTGGCAACATCCGACTACACACGTCGTTGGTTAACCTTCACACAGATTCGCGCAGGCTTTGATTGTGTTCGCGAGCTCTATCGCTCGAAAGGCTACGTCCTCGCAAATACCTATAGCCCTGAGCAAACGATGAAGGATGGCATCATTAAATTGGGAGTCCTCGAAGGTATTGTTGAAGGCGTTGACGTGAAAAAAACCGCAGGTAGCGGAACATCTATTTCAGCAGATGCTGTTCGTGATCGTATCACGGCTGCTCAGTCAGTCGGTGCAGCCTTCCGCGTTCAGGACGCGGAGCGCGGCTTGTTGATTGCTTCAGATTTAGTGAAGAGCCCAGTCACCGCGCAGCTTTCTGCCGGCAAGGCAATGGGAGCAACCCGCGTCGACATTGAATTCACGCCTCCCCCTGCAGCTTCAGCCACACTTAGCTACGACAATTTCGGAAACAAGCAGTCTGGTCGTAATCGCGCGCAGTTTGAAGGCCGCTTTACGACAGGCCTAGTTGAGGGTGATGAAATCGATCTCGGCTATACCCATGCCTCCGACTTGCAGTCAATCCGCGGTGGCCTCTCGCTGCCTATTGGCAGTAATGGTCTTACCGCCGGCCTGTCATACTCGGATGTTAGTTATGACCTTTCGGGCGACTTTACAGGCTTCTCGGGTACAGCGAAAGAATTACGCGTGAATGCAAGTTACCCCTTCATGCGCTCGCGCTCATTCAGTTTCTTTGGCGACCTAATCTACTCTTTGCGTGACCTCGAGAACACCGACGTAACCGGGAATACTTTCCCGCGCACGCTCGACTCCTATACGCTGGGTGGCCGGATTGAGTCGTATGACGACGGCCTCGGCGGCGGCATGAATCAAGTCAGCCTTAATTTTGTAGCAGGTAGTTCGACCGTCGATAATCGAGCAGTCGATATCCTTGGCCGTTACCTCGACTCACAACTCGCCCGTGGTGCCGAAGGCTCCTATAGTAAAGTTGTCCTCACCGCATCGCGTCTGCAGCACGTGACCGATACAGCAACGATGCTCTTCAGCCTTCGTGTCCAACAAAGCAGCGACAACTTAGATTCTTCGGAACAAGACAGCTTAGGTGGACCCTACGGTCTCCGTAGTTACGCGAACTCTGAAGCCACCGGTGATAAGACCACTGTGCTCTCCGTCGAATTGCGCCAACCGCTCTTCACAGGTTTCTCGGCGAAAGTATTCTTTGACCAAGGCTGGGTGAAGGTGAGTAACGACAATGCCTGGGATACAAGTAATGCGATCAATAGCTACAGCCTCCATTCGGCGGGTGTTGGCCTCGATTTGAATAACTCGCTCTTCGGTATGCCGATTCGCGCTTCTGTTACTTACGCCCACTCGGTTGGCGACAACCCTGCTTTGAGTGCCCAAGGTTTAGATGCTGAAGGTAGCACTGCAACCGACCGCCTTTGGTTCCAGCTCGAAGCACGCTTCTGATTTAACTACGTACGGCTAAGCAGTCGCGTTTATCCCGAAGTAAATTCTGGAAAAATGTGGCTGCTTCAAACGGCCATTGCGCACCCGGAAGCACCTTCCAGTCAGGGTGCGCCTGTAGCTTCTCGCTCGCCCACAAGTGGTAATCTTCGTGATCTGTGCGGAAGCATAGGGTGCAGCCTGGCAGGGCTATATGTGCGAGGCGTGTAAGGTTTTCGGTCTGAATAAAACGCTTTTTGCTCTGCCGAGCTTTCGGCCAAGGATCCGGGTATAGGATAAAAATTTTCGCCAAGCGTACATTAGGGGCGATAGCGTCTAAAAACTCCGAAGCCTCCGCCTTCATGAAGTGGACATTGGTTAATCCACGTTTCGCACGTTTCGCCTCACTTTTTTTGAGACGGTCATTGAGTAAGTCTATACCTACGCATTTTTCTTTGGGATACTCGGTTCCATACGCCGTCAGCCAATGCCCGTGCCCACATCCAATCTCCAGGGTGATAGCATCGACGTCCCCGAGTTCTTTGGCGATGAGTACGCGCAGGGCCTCAACGCGCTTCGCACGTTGGGTTTCTGCCCATAATTGGCCTTTAGAGCCCATCGCTCAGAGCGTGTGACAGGGTGGGGTGAGCGCAAGGGAATGCGAATAACTCCCGCTTCCAAACAGGTACAACACTCGCTTCCCTGTATGTTCACATGGCCAAAGTCTCTCTCGATCTCGTTAAAGAAGTTCTCCAGCGCAATGGTATCGATGCGCGTAAGCTTGCTGAGGTATTAAACCAAATTCGCCAAGAGGCGGAAGCTGATGCCGTCGAGCGCGAGAAGCCGGTAAAGAAACACCATGTCGTTTTGGTGAGCTCGCCTGAAGGTGGCCTGCCGGATGATTTGGTGGGATGGGTCGTACAAGTGCCTGAAGACGATAACCCGATGGTGGCTGCGAAGCGCATTGTGGAAACAGCCGAGCGGTTTAACGCATCTCCTCGTGGCAAGAAGTTGCCCTTGGCTTCTTTTGGCGACGCTTGCCAGGCCTTGCCTGCCAAACAGTTGAAGGAAAATAATGTCTGGGTGCGGACCCGTGATCCTGTGCGGGTTATTTCTGTCGGAAATGCCTGGAAGAAGAAGCGTGAATAAGTATTTGTCATCCAACAAGTTAGTATAACCATTGGGTGATTCTGTAGGAACAATACACTCGCAAAAAGCCTCACGGGCTAGCATGGTTTTGTGGTATGAAATTTAGAAATTTCCCGATCTACCGCATCGAGTGGGTTACCTCAGCTTTCCTTATTGGGACGGCTTTGGCGGCTTTGACGGTAGTGCCCTGGTTCCTTTGGAATCACTATAGCGAAGACCTTGGCTGGGGTTTTATCTGGGCGCTTTTCATTTTCTATTATTATGCGACGGGTTTCGGTATTACCTTGGGATACCACCGTCTCTTTTCGCACCTTTCCTTTAAGGCGAAATGGCCCGTAAAGCTTTTCGTGCTCCTGTTCGGCGCGGCATCCTTTGAGAACTCCGCTTTAGATTGGTCTGCCGATCACCGTATTCACCACAAGCATGTGGATGAGGATGAAGACCCTTATGATATCTCTAAGGGCTTCTTTTACGCACACATCGGCTGGTTGCTCTTCCGCTTAAAGCCGAAGCCGCCTGTCACGAATGTTAAAGATCTCGAAGCGGACGCGCTGGTTATGTGGCAGCATCGCTATGTACAATGGATTGGTGTCGTCGTCGGTTTTGTCGCTCCTGCGTGTCTTGGTTGGGCTTACGCAACATTGAATCATTTACCCAGCCCTGGCACATCAGCGTTGGCCGCCTTCTTGGTTGCCGGACTTCTGCGGACAGTTGTCGTCCAGCAGGGAACTTTCTGCATCAATTCTCTCTGCCACATGGTGGGAAGTCAGCCTTACTCAACGCGCCATAGTGCACGTGATAGCGGCTCGGTTGCTTTGCTTACTTTCGGCGAAGGTTACCATAACTATCACCACGAGTTCCAGCACGACTACCGCAATGGTGTGAAGCCTTGGCAGTTTGACCCTACCAAATGGCTCATTTGGACTCTTTCGAAGCTCGGTCTCGTCACCGATCTGCGCAAGGTGCCGGACGCACGTATTTTTGCTGCCGAGATGAAAGAGCACAGTCGCGCCCTTGGTATTGCCGTTGAGCGCGCTATTAGCGGCTTGGATGAAAAGACCCGATCGTTGAAAGCACGTACAATTACGTCCCTTGAGGGCATTGTTGCTGATTTAACATCCCGCGCGGAAGCCCTTCGCGAGGCTGCATCTGAGCAAGCAGAACTCGCAAGCGAAACGGTTGAGGATGTGCGTAAGATTTTTAGGGATGCTGCCGAGCAACTTGACTCGCTCCGCTTAGATTCAGCACCGTCGGTTGCTTAAGGCATGGCGGGCGTTTCTCCCGCTCGACTCGACCGTATGCGGTCTGTGCTCGAGCGGAGGACACGTCGGTTGCTCTTAGTGCTGGATGACGTTCATAAGGCGCGTAATGCGGGCGCGCTTTTGCGCACCGCAGACGCTGTTGGTATTCAGGAAATTCATGCTATCGAAAATCGGTCGCCATTTTTAGACGATCCCGAGACTTCAGTCGGGGCAGGGCAGTGGCTCGATGTCATCACACACCGTCGCGATGATTTTCCGCCGCAGCACAAATTGCATCCACCCGAAGTTGCCCTCGAGCCTGGTGCTCAAGAAAACGTGCGACGTACCTTAGTATCTCTCAAGGCGCGCGGCTATCGTATCGCAGTTTCTGATTTATCCGCTGACTCGATTTCACTCGATCAAGTTCCTGTCGATCAGCCGCTTGCCTTGGTTGTCGGCAATGAATTTGCGGGAGCGTCCCCTGTCGCCCGCGAGCTCGCAGATTTCCGCTTCAGCATCCCCATGTATGGTTTTGCCCAAAGCCTAAACCTTGCGGTTTTTGCAGGCATCGCTTTACACGCTCTGGCTGAGCGGATGCGGGCGCTCCCGAACTGGGCGATGGATCCCGAAGACCAACAGGCCACGCTCGCGCGCTGGTTAGCGGCTCAAGCGTAAAGCGCGATTAGGGCAGCGACCTGTTGTTCGATAACTGGCAGGGCCTCCGTGGGCTCAATTTCGTCGATGTCTTGGACGTCCCAGTACTCGATGCGATCAACCCATTCCGGGTGAGCTTGCAGCATCATTGCGCGGTGTTCTTGACGCCGTAGAGCAACGGTCCGACCCGCTTTTTCTAAGTCTGCAACCGTCAATTGGATAGGCATAGGCCCTGTTAGGTGCTCCGCAATGCCGAGGGCGGCCAGGCGCTGGGAGGTATTCGGCGATAGGCGGGTGGGCTCGTCGGCTACCATGGAGGTCAGTAAACCCCTCGAAAATGCCCTTATAGGCAGCCCCCGTTGGCTCGCATGCCAGTTAAAGACGGCCTCGGCATGGCGACTACGGTAGAAGTTGCCCGTGCAGATAAAGAGCACGGGGGGGAGTGAATCTGCGCTTGTGCGGCTCATAGGCTTAGGTATCAATTACATACTCTTACATTAATCCTATGGCACGCAACCTGTTCATCCTCTCCGCCCTCGTTCTCCTTGCTGGTTGCAGCACCCCTGAGCTCCCCCCGAGTTCCAGCGGCTCTGAAGCCTTCGTTCCATCGACAGGTGTAGCTCCCGTTGCCCCTGCAACGACCACTCAGCCTGTAGCACCTTCAGGAATTCCTGCGAAGAAGAAACTTCCTTTGGGCACTGTTCGCCAGAAGTAATCTAGGCTTCATTGCCTTGAATAAAGACCCCGCCCAAGCGGGGTCTTTTGTTTAAGGACGCGAAACTGTATTCACGCTCGCACGACCTCCTCGCTAAACGCTAATTTTCTGTATGCAGCCTTACACTGAGAGCGGCACGCCCTGTAACCGGTGGCAAGTTGGTTCGTCGACGTTTGAGGTTTGCCCAACGCGAGGTGCGCGCTTGTTGCGCTGGTCGATGGATCTTCCCTCAGGCCCGCGCGAAGTCATCTACTGGCCGAAAGATGCCGATTGGAATAAATTTGAAGCGGTACGAGGCGGTAATCCAATTCTCTTTCCTTTTATGGGTCGGACGTATGCCGATGGCGAAAAATTCGCCTGGAAAGACGAAGAGGGCGTGCGACGTCCGATGCCTCACCATGGTTTTGCGCGTGATGCGACATTCGTCGTTCTAGAGAGTGGCCCACGACATTTTATTGCAGAGTTAGTTCCCGATGCGCGGGCACAGGCCGCATACCCTTTTGCCTATAGCTTCCGGGTTCGTTATGATTTTTCCGAGTTACGCCTGCGCTGTACCTTTGAACTCGAGAATCGCCATACACATCGGATTCCATGGTGTGCCGGGCACCACTTCTATTTCACCCTGCCGTGGCATGCAGGCCTTAATCGGCGCGACTACCAGTTGCGCGTGCCCGCGCGTAAGTACTGGCGGCATGCTGCCGACGGCAAACTCGTTCCTTTTGCGGAGATGAAGGGCGCTACCGAAATAGACTTTGAGGATCCGCGCTTGCTGGACTGTATCTTTACAGGGCTTAAGAGCTCGGAAGTTCGCTTTGGTCCTCGTTCAGGCGAAGAAGATATTATCGTGCGCGTCGGCGAAGAGCCTATTCCGGATGCTTGGGCAACGGTGGTAACATGGACGGAGTCACCCGAGTCTCCCTTTTTCTGCGTGGAGCCGTGGATGGGGCCTCCGAATAGCCCAACACATGGACATGGCATCCGCTACGTTGAGCCAGGCGCAACCGATACTTTTGTGACCGAGGTTTCGCTTGCCTAAAGCTTACTCGGCTTTGCGTACTTCGATTGTGCCCCGGCCATCGTACCAGCCTTGTCCACGAGCTTGAATGCGTAGGAGGACGGTGTCTGTTGAGCGAGGTGTCGCATCAACGCGGATTCGCAACGGTTGTCGCGGACGACTCTCGGATATAGAAGTTTCTTTGCCATTTACCACGAGCGCGACGGAGCGCACCTCTAAGCCCCAGCCCTTGAACTCAATAAAGTAATCGCCGCTCGACGAAAGCTTACTACGTGCATCAATTTCCATGGCAGTGAAGTCTGGTCGCATGTCCCAGCCATCCCAGAACCAGCCACGTAGTTTGACGGGTTGTGAGTGAAAGACCCCTAAATTACGTGCACCTTTGCCGAGTTCGCTCCGTGGATCTGTGGATTGAAGTTGGGCTAAAGTATTCAGCGCTTCGACAGGTTTGCCGCTTCGACGTAAGGCTGCGAAGCGAGCAGCCAGTATTTGCTGGCGCTGTTCAGTGGTGATACGGTTGTTCGCAAGTCGCTTATCGCACTCGCGAATAGCTTCAGCGACTTTCTTTTCATTACAAAGTTTCAATACGGTACCTTCTAGAAATGAGAGGTCGTCAAATTCATAACGTAGCCTCCAGCCCGTGGTGTCATTTGGATCTAATTTAGCAATTTCTTGAACCAGTCCTTTGAATTGGTCGCGTGCAAATTTACTATCTATCTCAGCGAGCGCAGCGCCTAGGACATTGGCCTTTCGGGCACCCTCGAGCTTCGTGGCTTCGGTGAGCTTCGCGCGCATGCGGTCGATCGCACCTCGTGCCACTCCCAGGCGCGCCAGTAGGGCCGCCGAATCCCTTGCCTCGCTGCCAGCCACTGAGGCGTAGACGCGCCCATCAGCATCCGCGAGGACCACAGCAGGTAAATTCCAAGGACGGTAGCCAAAGGGCTTATTCTTTTCTGCCAGAGCCTTCGTCGCCTCATTTTCGCGCTCGGGTGAGTCAATCGTAACCCAGACATAAGTTTTAGCTGTCGCTATCCGTACGGCATTTGAGCCTACGACTTGTTGGCGGAAGCTCGTTGCGATGGGCGACCAATCGCTACCATCGAGTAGGACGGCGATATCTTTGCTTTCTGCTTTCGCCTTCGCGACCGCATCTGGCCAGTCAGTGGCCGTGGTTACTGCAACTTGTGCGTGAGCAACAATCGATAAAAGCGTGTAACAAATAAATCTCATTTGGCGCGAACGAGGAAGCTGCGGAGGTGAAGGTAATTACCATCAGGGTTGTCGGCTACCAGGCGCACCCAGCGCGCCTTTGGCGCTTTATCGGCAAGTTCTACTTTCCAGACATCTGGGCAGTTTTCGGTTTGGGCTACTTCGAACCAGGTGGCGCCATCCGTAGACACTTCTATCTTAGCGCGCTTAAGGCGGTATTCGTTGCCGATTGTTTTTTCGATGACTACCGAGCTAAGCTCAACAGTTTCGCGCAGTTGTACCGTGGCGCTTGGCGATTTCTCATTATCGGTGTGAAATGTGCCACCGCTACCATCAATAACTTTCCGGTGCGACCAGGGCTGATCCCAGCCAGTGGTTGTGCTCAACCAGAGCATACCGCGGCTCGAAACGAGTTTACCCGAGCTTGTTAAATCAGCCCGAGCGACCCCATGGTCACCGGAGATTCCTAGGGCAGCCTCAGTGCTCGCATCAAAGGCATCTTGCGAGCGTGCCTGTTCTGCGGAGAGGATGGCCTGCTTGGTTAAGTCTTTTAAGGCATCCTTCCCTAGGGAGCTTGCCTTGATGCGTACTACTTCGGCGAGGGCTTGGGTGAAGCGAGGAATCCCGTCGGCAGTTTTACCAAGATTCTTTGCCCCCCAGTCCGCGAGTTTTCCAAAAAAGTGGCGACTCTTCACCTGTAGGCAGAGCGACTGGACGTAAAACCGCATTTTATCTTCTTCTGAAAACCATTTTGCGTGACGCGCAAAGAGCTCATCGTCCATCTCCCAGGACCAGTTTTCGACACCGCTGCCAATGTCGGCTTGTACGCGCAAAGCGAAGGCAAGCTTTGCGTCCCCGTCCATTTTTTCGACAAGCTTGTCTTCAAAGCCCGCAAGGACTTCAGCCAATGGCTTATTATTTTTACCGAAAGACTGGGCCATCTCTGTATAAAGCTTCTCCCAGCTCGCTTGATTCATGGACGAGTCTTTGCGGAGCAACTCGATGCGACTTTTCCAGGCAGTCATAAATGACGGCGTTGCGCCTGTCGCAAGGCTCAGGGCGGCGCGGACACGTTCCATGGGTGAGGCTACCGATGCCTGCCAAAGGTGTCGTTTCGCTTTGTCCGCTTTGGTGTCATTCGCAAAGGCATCTTCCAGGGCTAGAATGTAAGCATAATTGCCGCCCCATGGAGAAAAGTGCGTACCACCATCGGGTCCGCCAAAGCCACCGACCCATTTGCCGCGTGCATGCCGGACGGCGTAAGCGCAGTGGCCAGGCTGCCCGCAGGTGTAGGCTGGAATGCCATGTGCGCGTGCTGCAGTCGCTCCAAAGGTTGATAAAGATCCACACACACCGCCTTGTTTCAGAACGCTCTCGGCCCAGTTCATGTTTGTTCTACCTGGAACATAAAAGAGTGGACCTTGCACGGTTTCCCCAAA
>CANHHS010000031.1 GCA_947460445.1 Opitutia bacterium
CAACCCAAACCTGGCGACATTGTGGCTGCACTGATTGATGGCGAAACCACTCTCAAGCGCCTCGTACGTCAGGGTGGCAAAACTTACCTGAAGGCGGAGAACCAAGCTTACCCTGAACTCTTCCCTATCACGGAATTAATCGTTCAAGGTATCGCCCGTTCGGTTGTTCGGAAGATTTGACGCACTGGCAAAGGTTGCGAGGATGCCTCAATGGTCCTGCGCGCTCTACTGAGTTTATATGCACTGACAGTTGCTGCCAACGCAGCGACGGCAGACTTTAAGCTCATACTTGAAGAAAACTTTGAGGGTGCATCTCTCAACCCAAAGATCTGGAACATCGAAACGGGGAAACGCAGAGATGCCTTTAATTCGGCAGAAGCTGTGGATGTCCGCGATGGTCACCTCGTGATTACAACGTGGACAAACCCAGAAGGAAAAACGCTTTGTGGTTTCGTCACCACACGTCGCAAAGTCGAACTCGTGATGGGCAAAATTGAAGCCCGCTGTCGATTCAATGTCTTACCCGGCACCCAAGTAGCCTTTTGGGCACAATCACAGACCTATGGAAAATCCGGCAAAGCTGCCGGCGCCCCGATGGATGGGGTGGAAATCGATATCATGGAGACCACCGGAATGATGAAAGGTGAATACCAATATGCTTTGCACTGGGGTCCCTATGGATCACCCACCGAGAAACATATAAGTTCAAAACACTTCGCACAGAAAGTCGGACTTGAGTGGCATACCTATGGCGTAGAGTGGGACGCCACGGGCTATCGCTTTAGCCGCGATGGACAGATTATTGCGACCGATGTCACCTGCCCTGCATCACGTGCACCTGAATTTATTCTCTTAACGAGCGAATCGAACATCAAGAGCTGGAATGGCGAGCGTCCCGCCGCCGGTTATGGTCACAAAAGCCAATCAACCAACCTCTTTGAAGTCGATTGGGTGAAAGCTTGGGAACGTGTCTCGAAGTAACCGAAAACGCCGAATTACTTCTTGGGAATTTCTTTGATCGAAATCTCCCGGAAGGAGACAGGATCGCCGTGGCCCAAGAAACCAAAGAGTCCACTTAAACGATCTTTTCCAGGGTGAGGTGAATTCGCCATCACCGTCTTCATATCAACCTTCGACAGGTCGGCATTGAGAATGGGGTAGCCATTGAGCTCTACTTTGATCGTGTGGCCAACGACGGTGACTTCTTGGAAGTTCCATTGGCCAATGGGGCGTTGATAACCGCGCTGTGCTGCCACCATGCCATAGGCAGAGCCGTGAGCCTGACGGGCATCAATCTTCTGCCCAGTATTCTTTTCATAGTTATCATCTAAGACCTGACACTCGCACATGCCCTCGTAGGCAACATTACCCTGGCCAGGCGATCGAATGGAGAGGCCGTTGTTGCCTCCTTTAGGCAAACGAATTTCGAGCCTGACCGCAAAATCCGCTAACTCTTTATCGTAATAAAGATTACCGCCCTTGTTGCAGACAATCACGCCATCCGTCACGCCGTAGCCCTTGGTGTCGCCCTTCCATCCAGCGAGATCCTTACCATTAAAGACAGTGGCGAACCCTTCGCGACCATGCGATGCCAAGATACGATTGGCTTCGTCGGAAGGAATTTCACGCACCCGCAGATTGCGCCAGCGCGTGGGAGTGCCATGTGACTGTAATAATAACGGAGCTAAATCGGGGATAGTTTTCGAGCGATCGTAATAGTTCTCCAACGTTGCGTGATCCACCACGAGCTGTTCGTTGAGCCAGACGCTCACACGGGCGCCGACTTGGACAATCCGTAACGCATTCCATTGTCCCGCAGGCTTATCAGCTTTAACCAATGGGTCTTTGCCGGGAGCGCCTGCACTATTATTCCAAAGCCCCCCACTACCCTTTTGGGCGCCATGCTTCCAGGCATCCTTGTCTTCGGGGTCCCAGATTTGTACTTGGGGAACGTTGCGAAGGTAGACACCTGAGTCGCCCTTGGGAGAGATTTGATATTCGAGACGGAAGTCGACGTCACCGTAGTCCTTCAATGTCGCAACACACGGCCCATGGCCATCGGTGAGCAACTCGTTGCCTTCAACTTTCCAGTGCGCAAGTGCATCCTTATTCCACGCAGCAATTTTCTTTTTACGGGCATCTTCCGGCATCGCCATCAATGCGCGGTGATCAAAAGTGTCCGCCCCACGCCAGCCCGCAAGCGCATCACCCGGCAAAATATCGGTGAAGCCAGTTTCAGCAGCCGTTACTGACGAAACGGCGACGGCACAGAAGAGTAAGGAACTGATACGCATGGTATACAGACAACTTAGCCGTTAGTCCGTTCCGCTGAACATAAAAAAAGCCCCGTGAGGGGCTTCTTTCTATAACATTAACTTTAGTTAATGCCGACGGGTGCGGGTGCAGGACCAGCGCTACCGTTGATTGAAGCCGCATTACCAGTGGAAGCCGAAGGGGCGGCACCTTTGTAATTTGCGTCGACGACAATCACCTTACGATCTTTAGCAGCCGTAGCAGCCGAAGCACCTTGCGCAGCCTGCGACTCACCGAGAGCCACAACTTCCATCTGCGACTTCGAGCTGCCTAAGCGCACGAGGTAATCAGCGACGGATTGTGCACGACGATCGGAAAGGCCGACGTTGTACTCTTCAGTGCCGACATGGTCAGTGTAACCTGGGAGCAACAAGGTCTTTCCCTTAATCGCACCAGCAATTGCATCGAGCTTCGAGCGCTCGGAAGCCTCTACGGTGTATTTATCGAAGCCGAAATAGATGGTGGTGATAATAGCTTCAGGGGGAATGTCGCCGTTACGAATGCGCGAAGCCATGTCCGAGATATTTTGTGGACGACCAAAGGTACCTTGTGGGTTGCTGGAGTCGTAGTCGGAAGGGAGGCTAGCCGGACCGCACGCAGTGAGTGCGAGAGTGGCAAGAACTAGGAGGGTCTGGCGATTCATGATGGGGGATAAAAAACGAGGGCTGGGCGAGATGGGCAAGCGAGAATGAAGCCACCCCTCAGTAACGGGCTAGTTTAGGGTCAATCTTGAGAGCCCAGGCATCGATACCACCCTTAATGTTCGTAACGCCTGAAAGCCCCTTGGACCGTAGGAACTGCGTGGCACGCATACTGCGTCCACCGTGGTGGCAGATTACCAGGACCGACGCATGCGCGGAGAGACCACTCCAGCGCTCAGGAACCTCACTTAAGGGAATGTGCTGCGCACCCGAAATCTGACAGATAGCCAGCTCATCAGCCTCACGCACATCCACCAAAATAGGCGGATTGTTTTGCGATAGAAGACGGCGAGCGTCTTCGACAGAAATTTCGAGGGGTGCTTCGGACATAATTTTAGACGAACAGGCGAACGTATAACGATTAGGATTGATAGAGACAATCGTAGGCGCGCTTCCGCATAGAGGACAGTGGGCGTCTGCCGAAAGGCCTAAAGATTTCGAAGAGCCTCCAGCGACATCAATCACCAAGAGTTTCGATGCAGTGCGTTGCTTCAAAAGAATCGCGACCGTTTCCGCTGCCATCCACGAACCAATGACACCGCAAGTCGCACCGAGTACGCCTGCTTCTCCACAAGTGGGTACTGTGGTGGGATCCGGCATCACAGGATACAAACATCGATAACAACCTGATTTCGGTAAAAATACCCCAACCTGCCCTTCACCCTTTAAGACGCTTCCATGGACTAAAGGTTTACCCATTAACCCGCAGGCATCAGCCACAAGAAAACGCGTTGCGAAATTATCAGCACCGTCGACGACGACGTCATACCGCTTAATCAACTCCAAGGCATTATCCGCCTGAATACCTTCAGGGTGTAACGTAATATGCAGTGCTGGATTAAGCGGAGCTAATGTTTCGGCCGCCGAAACTGTCTTGGGTGCGCCTAAGGTATCCGTGCTATGCAGAATTTGACGATGCAGATTCGAAAGCTCGACGGTATCAGGATCGGCAATCCCCAACGTACCGACACCCGCTGCCGCCAAGTAAAGCGCTGCCGGTGAACCGAGACCACCTACCCCGACAAGTAAGACCTTCGCATCGCGTAAACGCTGTTGGCCGACTTCCCCATGACCTGGCAACCGCATTTGGCGGTCGTAGAGATCATGAAATGGAGAAGACATCGAAAGGAGCGTCTGTAAAAGAATAACGTGAAGCGACAGTGATCTTAGGGTTTATCAAAATCGTAGAAAACCTTTTCCATAAACAGACCCCGTGCAGGTGCTGTCGGCACTTCTGCCGTAATCTGACCTTCTTTACGATACGCCAAAAGTCTTTCGGGTGTCATCTCGCCACGGCCTACGCGTAAAAGGCCTCCAACCAGTCGACGCACCATCTTGTAAAGATACCCCGTCGATTCTGTGGATATGGTAATACGCTTACCTTTCACGCGAACATCAAGTCGCCGTAAATGCTTAACTGGATTCTCGTTCTCCATGCCCTGGCGATGATTCGCACCAAAGGCTGTAAAATCATGCTTACCCAATAAAAGTTTCGCAGCCTTGCGCATCGCCGCGATGTCCAGCTTACGATCGCCGAGAGCTAAACAATAGCGTGACTCCCAAGGCAATGCATGACCCAAATAAATCTCATAACGGTAACGCTTACCCTTTGAACCAAAGCGGGCGTGGAACTTAGGATGCACGCGCCGAATACTCCGAACCAAGATGCCACCGGATTCGCCAGATCGGAGTGCCCGCGTCAGCTTTGTTGTCGAATGACGCCAAAAAGCGTCGAAATGAAAACACTGCCCTTCGCTGTGCACGCCTTGATCGGTGCGACCACTCCCAATGACGGTGATGGGTTTTTTGAAGATGCGCGCGAGGCGTTCTTCGATAAATGACTGTACCGTCAGACCCGTTGGTTGAATCTGCCAGCCGAGGTAATCCGTACCGTCGTAAGCAATCGTCGCCAGGAACCGCTCCTCTTTCAGTTCAACTTTCGCTTTACGCTTCTTGGTCATCGAGATCGGGTGGCGACATTCCATAGCCACGACTGTTAAGAAAATCCTGTAAGATAATTTTGGCCGCTAACGAATCGAGCTCACCGCTCTGGGTGAAAGCGCGACGCTCTTGAGGCGTGCGTGGTTTCCGTCTTTTCAGCGAAGACGCTGCAGCCGAACTGGTTAAACCTTCGTCGATACGATGCACGGGTAGACAAAACCGTCGCTCAAGTTCACCAATAAAATTGTCGACGGCGTCGGTGGTTCGACTGCGTGAACCATCGAGACGTAGCGGGTACCCAACGACTAAATCTGTAACTCGGTGACGTTTAATTTCTTTTTCAATATGCGCGAAGCGTGCCTCAGAATCTGCCTCGGTGGCAGGCTCTAAGACAAAAGCAAAGCCGAGCTCGTCGCCATGGCTTAAACCAATGCGTTTTTCACCGTAATCGATGCCAAGAAATGAAGGCATGGGCGTCGCTTAACTACAAAGCGTAACGGCAAAGGACTAAAGACTAAACCATCCGCCAGACCTCTTTCGCCTTTAGTCTGTGCTTTTCAGCCTCTAGTCTCGGCCCCGATGCGTCTCGCCTTCTTGTTTCTTACCCTCTGCGGGGTCGCATCAGCACATCCTAACTGGCAACAAGCTACCGCGGAAGTTACCGCATCTGAGGGTAAGCTACACGTCGCAATCCGCGTCGATATACCTCCCTACCTCATGGGCTTAACGGCAGAAGCCGCAGAGGTAAAAGCTATCGACGACTTTTTCTTCGACGACCGTACGCTCATGGCCAAGCGACTGGCCGCTGCGCCCGAAAAATTCTTACGTGAATTCTCAGTCGAAGTAGACGGACAGGCACTCCAGTTCGAAAACGCGGTCTTCCCTTCCGCTGCCGACGTACGTAATCAATCAGCCAGTCAACCTGAAGAAGACCGTTACCCAGTGATGCTTTGGATTAAAACAGAAACTGCGCTCCCAGCAGGTTCTGGAAATCTGCGCATACGTTTCCCTGCAATCATTGGAAAAACACTGACGAAATTTCACACATCACCCGACAGGCTCGATATCATTGTCGTACCCGCCGGCGAATGGTCAGACCCTGTACCCATCGTCGGACCGACGCGCGGGTTTTGGGCGACCTTTGGTAGTTTTTTCCAATCCGGCTTTGGGCATGTCTTACCGGATGGCTGGGACCATGCACTTTTCATGCTAGCCATGTTTTTGAGCGCACCGACATTGCAGATGGCTTTCGTTCGATCGCTTAGTTTCACCGTCGGACATAGCCTCACACTCGGTTTAGTCTGGTACGGCTGGCTACATTCACCTGGTCCGTGGATCGAACCCATGATTGCGACTTCCATTGTCGCTGCAGGTGTCATGGCCGCTACCGGAAAGACACATTCACGGTGGGCTATAGCTGGATCAGCTGTATTCGGCCTACTTCATGGACTTGGCTTTGCAGCATCGGCGAACTTCGCTCAACAGCACTCCACCGAAGTACTCGGTGCGTTGGCCGGATTTAATGTCGGCATTGAAACAGCACAGCTCATCGTTATTTCGTTGGCCTGCGTGTGCGTCTTACCTTTCAGCCAGAAAGAATGGTTCGAAAGTCGCCTTCGTAGACCACTCGCACTGCTAACGGCTTGCGGCGGAGCGTGGCTACTTTACGAACGACTCTAACTTTTATGCGCAGCACATTGGCACTCATTCTTTATAGCAAATAACACAATGCACCTACGCACCCCGCTCTTCGCCATCGCGTTCTTACTAAACGTGCTAAGCGCACGTAGTGCTCAGCCAAACATCATCGTCATTATGACGGATGACCAGGGCTGGGCGGATATTGGACTGCAAGGGAAAGGCTGCGTGACACCCAACATCGACCATCTCGCATCAGAGGGTATACGCATCACCTCTTTCTACGCTACCCAGGCTGTCTGCACGTCTTCACGCACTGCACTGTTGACCGGGTGTTACCCCAACCGACTTGGCTTAGGTGGCACAGCCCTTGGACCCAAGTCCGCTAAAGGCCTAAACCCCAAAGAACAGACCATCGCTGAACTCCTCAAGGATGCAGGCTACCATACAGCAATCAGCGGCAAGTGGCACCTCGGGGATCACGGACAATTCTTACCACCGAACCATGGTTTCGATGAATCACTCATCCTGCCCTATTCCAATGACATGTGGCCACTCGGCCAATCACGCAACCAACCACGCGCAGGTTATCCCGATCTCTACTGGATTGAATCCGGTGTCATCGGCGAAAAAGTTGGTACGTGGAGCGATATGGATAAAGTTCTCGGTAAACAATTCGACTGGGCAGAAGCATTTTTAAAGAAGCAGAAAGCCGATAAACCTTTCTTTCTTTATATTGCCCCTTCGATGCCGCACGTACCGCTGGGACGTAATCCTGACTACAAAGGTAAAGGCGCTACCCCGTATGCAGAGGTCATTACAGAGATTGATACCCGCGTCGGCCAACTCCTCAAAATATTGCAAGAAACTGGAGCCGACAAACATACCTTAATCATCTATACATCGGATAATGGCCCCTGGCTCAACTTTGGGGATCACGCAGGGTCCGCAGGCCCATTCCGTGAGGGCAAAGGTACCACCTGGGAAGGCGGCGTGCGCGTTCCCTTTGTCGCACGCTGGCCAGGCGTGATTGC
The DNA here is from genome assembly GCA_947460445.1 of Opitutia bacterium. Taxonomy (GTDB): domain Bacteria; phylum Verrucomicrobiota; class Verrucomicrobiia; order Opitutales; family UBA953; genus UBA8828. The sequence continues at coordinate 7,628 of CANHHS010000031.1, forward strand.
GCCCAATCGCACCTCGCCTGCCCTTGCCGGCAATCTCGATGTACTGCCAACACTTGTTGAAGCGGCAGGCGCCAAGATGCCCTCACTGCCCATTGACGGTGAATCGTTCCTGCCCCTGCTCAAAGGACAACGCGAGACCGCCCGTGAAACCTTCGCCTACTACTATGGCGACACCCTCGAAGCAGTTCGCAAAGGTAAATGGAAAATGCACCTGGCACACACTTCGCGGAGCTATGAAGGTTTAACGCCGGGCGTGGATGGTGCCCCAGGTCCGACAAAACAAGTCAAAGTAGCACCCGCACTTTACGACTTAAACAAAGACCCCGGCGAACGTAATGATGTTTCCGGAGCCAACCCTGACGTCATGGCAGAACTCACAGAACTTGCGAAGCAGTTCCGACAAGAGATGAATAATGGAAAGCGTGAAGTGGGATCGGATAAGTAACTAGCTTACTCTTTCTCAACTTGTACAGGGACGTCGTTCTTCGATTCCGGACCTGGAGTCGTTCGCCCGGCCAAAATCTGCGACTCAAGTTCAACCCGCAGCTTCTTCAAATCTTCCGGTCTTTGTCTGACTAAATTGGACTGCTCTTTGGGATCTTCATTCAGGTCAAAAAGTTGTTCGATGGGCAGTCGCTGATAATCTTCGCTTTTTGCTGTTGGTTCGCTCCAACCACCGCTCCCGCGACAGACCAAATATTTCATTGGCCCCTTACGAATACTAAAGAAGCCATTGATCGAGTGCATGATGTAGCTTTCACGTACACTTTTGACTCTACCAAATAGTACAGGGAGTAGATTAACACTGTCTTCTCCGCCGACAGCAGGTTGTTCAACGCCAGCAGCTGCCAAACAGGTGGCATAGAGATCCGTCATGCCAGCAAGCGCGTCGGAACTGCCCTGACGGGCAATTCTGCCTGGCCAACGCACCATACAGGGAACGCGATGGCCACCCTCATAAAGATCCGCTTTAGCACCACGGAAACCTGCCGAAGCATCATGACCGGCCGCTTTTAATTCAGTAAAGTTTGCAGCCGGCGAACATCCATTATCGGACGTAAAAATAACTAAAGTGTTTTCAGACCTGCCTGTTTCACGGAGCGCCATCAATATTCGGCCGACAGAGTTGTCGGTCTCCATCACAAAGTCAGCGTAAGCATTAATGCCACTACGTCCTTTCCACTTTTCGGAAGGTGCGATCGGCGTATGTGGCGAAGGCAATGGGATGTAGAGGAAAAGCGGCCGTGTGTCCTCGCGACATTTCCGAAGCTCGGCAATGGCACGTACAGTTACAGTTTCAAGCAAGTCTTCGGCCTTCCAGCCAGGTGCCGCCGGCCCGATACGTTTCGGCATAATGGAGTCGCCGAATTTTTCGACTGGCTCAACTACACTCTGATTGCCTTCGAGCATAACGTACGGGGGCATATCAGCTGAGGCAGCTACGCCATAGAATGTCTCGAAACCTAAATCCAAAGGACCGCCCGTAAATGGTGCAGAGTAATTCGGCTTCCCCTTCGCATCCTTAGCCCAATCTAAACCCAGATGCCATTTTCCGACACAAGCAGTACGGTAGCCAGACGCTTTAAGTGCAGAGGCGACTGTAGGCCGTGTCGAGGGGATGAGAGGCTTACTGTCCCCGTTGAGGACAGACGACTGGAGGCGACTCCGCCAAGCGTAACGCCCCGTTAAAAGTCCATACCGCGTTGGCGAACAGACAGAAGAGTTGGTATGAAAATCCGTGAGTCGGGTACTCTCAGTTGCAAAGCCATCCAGGTAAGGCGTGCGTATGCGACAACCCATCGAGAGCGCAGAGACGTCTCCCGTACCAAGGTCGTCGGCGAGGAATATGAGGATAGTTGGACGATTATCTGTCGCTGCTTTTGCCAGAGTGGCCAAAGCCCAAAGCCATAAACATATGCGACGCAGAGGCACCATAGAGTAAGTAATTCTGGCAAAATGCATTTTAAGGGCAAGCCACAGTTGAGCCTCGGCTTGCCATTATCAAAGAGACTATCCACTTTTCAGCGTGCTTAAATCACACTTACTCCATCCGGAAATCTTAGCAACGTTAGGACGCGCAGGCCACGGCTCCAAAGTCCTCATCGCCGACGGAAATTATCCCGCATCGACGACACTGGGTCCCAGCGCACGATTGGTACACTTGAATTTAGCACCCGGGAAATTGACGGTTACCGAAGTGCTCGAGGTATTGACCACTGCCATCCCTATCGAACAAGCCAGCGTGATGGATACGTTGAAGTCAGGCCCCTATGCTACCAAAGAAGATCCTGCGATTTGGTCAGAGTTTCGTAAACTTCTGACCGCATCGGGAATCTCTGAATTAACTAAAATTGAGCGCCTGGCTTTTTATGAAGCGAGTCGCCAGGCCGACGTCGCCCTTGTGATCCAGACAGGCGAGCAGCGTATCTACGCCAACCTTTTACTCACAATTGGTGTGGTGAAGTAAGGCGAGGCCTTCACACCCGAGACTACCGACGACCCCACAACGTCTTCGTTTGTGGAAAACGTTTATGACAAAAGTCGTATACGTGAGAATAAAAATTGGTTATTTCTGCGTGTAATTCATCGGGAATCGCTTCGCTCTTATTGGCGTACGCATTAACCGTTTTTTCCGCAAAGGATATATCTGGGTCTACGCCACAGAATTTCGACAACTCGACAATCTTTTCGGGCGCAAACATTTCTTCATAAATCCCGTAATAAATTTTGTCGGGCGTAAATACGCTCTCAAGTTGCCTGATGGTTTTGTCGTACTCAGTTCTAAAACTAAAAGCAGTGGTAGCGTAGTATCGACGGAGGAGCTCTGCGTCGCCCTCGGTTAAGCCTAATTTACGCTTCTCCATCCGCGAGTGACTCCAGCACCTTTGAAACGGATCACGCATTTGAAAAACAACTTTAACATCAAATCCTTTGTTCTCGAGACGTTGTTTGATGACCTTAAATTGTGCTGCTTGAAGACCCGCATACGAAGGCGTAATATCGCCGGTAGAATCGACATCTCCTTTGATGAGTCGTGAAAAGTATCGTTCGTAGGCACCAGGGATTCTTTGCATCTCAAATTGAGTACAGCCTTTAATCGAAAACCGAGGTACGTAACGTAGATAGTTACGGCATTCTTTTATATATAAGGCGTCCCAAATATGGTACTCCTTAGTCGGGCCAAAATCGAAGTTAGGGTATCGCGATAGGTAACTGTGTAGCCAAGTCGTCCCAGTCTTTTGTGCGCCAACCCCAAGGAAAAACTTTTTCTTCATAAATATACGAGTCTCTGCGCTTAGAGCTTAAGTCCGATCTCAGCACACACTGTCGGCTTGGATTTCGCCCAATCCGTAAATTCTTCTACGCTAAAGTCGGCCTTAACAGCATTACCGTGCTGGAATGTCGGACACTTTGTTTGCCCGCTTACTTTTACCATCTGCTTCATATCGGTGGGCGAAGCAATGACATCGCGGATATCAAGGCGGACACCTTTGGTTTTAAAATAATCCAAAGCGCTCACGCACCAAGGACAACTAGGCTTAATGTAGAGAATGGGAAGTTTGCTCATAATTTAAAATTTATTAACGAGAAGGAACTTTGGGTGATTTTTGGTTATTCTCATACTTGAATTCCGGGACAGGACCGCCACCAAAAGGGCCAACCCTTTGCTTAACCGTGCCATCATTCAAGGTATCATTCTGGTAATCTTTAGCACCATCATCACGGACATGATTAGGATTCGATGGATGGTTCCCTGATGACAGGATTTCGTCGTCACTGTTGCACGCCGTTAGAGACAGCATGAAGCCGAACATACAAGCGCGCGTGGCTGTATTCCGAGTCATGCGGCAGAAGAAGGTTCTTAGAAACTATACTTTGCACCCAAGGTCCACGTGCTCTTGGCACCAGCTTGACCGAGCATGGTATCTTCAGCTGCGTAGGTTGCATTGATCGTCAATCCGCGGGTAACTTCGTAGCCGCCGGAGAACACGGTCGCGGTAACATCTTTGACGTCGCCAGCATTGAGGGTGTGGGCGACGGCGATTCCGAGGTTAAAGGATGTCGCGAGGCGAATGTCGTATGCCAAGGTAAAGATATTTTGCTCTACACTCAAGGAGTCGCCGCTGACTTTACCGCGAGCATAAATCGCACTGAGGGTGCCTTGGCCGTAGCGCTCTGAGGTACCGATACCGTAGACGAATTGGTGTTCACTGAGGTCAGTAACGTCGACTTTAACATCATGACGCGACACCGCTAAGAAGTAGCTCTCTGTAAGGTGCAGTCGGCCAGCGACGCCGTAGCCAGAGTAGTCATTCGTATCCGTCGCGACCGCACCATAGTAAGCCTCTACCGAAACGTTGTAGGAGGCATTATTACTAATCTGGACAGAGGCCCGTTGGGCTGAAACCACCGCGGCGCAGGAACTCAAAGCAAGGATCGATAACGTGTGTTTCATAGTACCGTCACCCTATGCCTATATTGAGTCAGGGGAAGGATAGAACACTTCCAGACCAGCCGCGATCCACCCAGGTACAAAAAAGGGCCGCAAGGCCCTTTAGGTGTGAGACTAGCAATGCCTCAACTCAGATTATCTGACCTTACCAGAGGAGAGATAGGTCGGAGTGTTGTATGCGTCCAAGATATTCAATCCACCGGACTTAGACATGAAATCTGCGCGATTTTTATAGGATACGCGCATCGAATTTATGTCCGCATTGTAGAAGTTGGCACCCGTCAACTTCGCCTGCAGGAGGTTCGAAGTGTATATAGCACATAGTGGTGATGAAGTGGGCCCGCTGGGATTTGAACCCAGAACCAAGGGATTATGAGTCCCCTGCTCTAACCATTGAGCTACAGGCCCTAAATCAACTGCGGCCGTACAACCTTAGCGGCTGCCGGCCCAACCTATCGGGTAGGCTGGGCAAGAGGTGCATGAGGGAGGACAATCCACAAAACCATCAAAGTCGAAAATCGCTTAAAGGAAAGACCCAATCTTAGCGACCAAGGCGCTGGATGACATTACACTCGGTCGCAGTTACTGGCGTGATCGAAAGACGATTCCCAGGACGTAGCATGACCATGGACGACAATTTCTGTTCAGCGCGTAACATTGTCAGAGTGACCGGCCGTGCAAAGTCGGCATCCCAGGCAACATCCACCAACCACCACACAGGCTTATCCTTGGTCGCACGTGGCTCAAAGCTGTCATGCTTTCGATCAAACTGAGTGGGATCTGGATAAGGCTTCGAGGCGACACGACCCAATCCCTGCACACCGGGTTCTTCACACGACGAATGATAAAATAAAACAAGGTCACCCACCCTCATCTCATCGCGCATAAAATTGCGTGCCTGATAATTACGCACACCGCTCCAGGGCTCGCTCTTACATTTACGCAAATCGGCAAACGAGAATACATCGGGCTCTGACTTCATTAGCCAAGCGCGAGCGGCGGCAGCGGACTTACTCATGGTGCAAATCCGAAAAAGGTGCGCGCGTTGGCAGTGGTCACACGCTCGACGTCGACTAAAGGAAGGTGCAATACCTCCGCGGCCATCGCCGCGGTCTCCGGTAAGTATGCAGAGTGATTATCTCTCCCTCGGTGCGACTGTGGTGGCAAATAGGGAGCGTCCGTTTCCAACATGAGATCCTCAGGACCATGCACTGCCAGAGAAGCACGTGTCACCGTGCTCTTCGGGTACGTTAAAACGCCCGTAAAGGACGCTCGCCCACCGCGTTTACGCAGCTCGCGCAAACATTCCACTGACTCCGTGAAGCAATGGAAGACGACCTTGCGCCAATTGACGCCACTCTGATCGATCATCTTTACACAGTCATGAAAGGCAGAGCGTGAATGGATAACCACCGGACAATCAAACTGCCGCGCCATGGCGAGCTGACTGCGGAATGCTTCCTGCTGACGTTGCTGAATGACTTGAGCAGCAGCGACGTCGGAGGGTAACCGAAAATAGTCTAAACCG
>CANHHS010000032.1 GCA_947460445.1 Opitutia bacterium
AAACGCGCGACTTCATCTACGTGAAGGATATCGTCGGTGCACTTGTCTTTGCGGCCACGCAGACAGGCGTTGTGGGCACACATAATGTGGGCTACGGCAACAAGATGACGGTGAAGGGTCTCGCTGAAGAGATCCTGCGTCTGACCCAATCCACTTCGAAGATTGAGTATAAGCCTGAACGTCTGGGTGACGTGAAACACTCGATGGCATCGTCGGACAAACTTCGTGCCACCGGCTGGAAGCCTGCGCACTCGGTGCCCGAAGGTCTGCAATCGACAGTCGCCTACTTCAAGACGGTCATTCGCTAATCACGAGCGGTAGGGCGATATAGCTTTCGGTACCGGCATTAACATGCACCCAGAGGGTGTAGGTTCCTGCTGCGGGTAAACGTACGCGGAAGGCTAACTCGGGCTTTTCGCCACTCTCCCGACCTGTCCACGAAGGGTGCATGTGGGCATAGCCTGGTTGAGCACCAACGAGCACGGCATGTCCGAGCGCGCCCATCAAGGTTTCTAATTTGAGCGGAGTGCTGTCCTTTTGACTCAAGCGAACCTTCAGCATGACGCTCTCGCCGGCACGCAAGACTGGCAGATCGATAAACTCAGCTTGTAGGCGGGTATAGAGCGCCGATGTTGTCGACGTGCTGTTGGTCTGGAGTAATGGCCAGGAAGCCGTTGCGGCGAGCAGGACGGTACGCCGACTGCGTTCGTGCATAAAGTCTGCGTAGATGCGGAAATCGCCACCGGCAAACTTAGCGGCAAAGTCTTTCGGGAAAACAAACGTCCAACTTCCATCCAATTGCGGCTCGGGGTGTAAATGCAGGTAAGACTGTCCCCCGCTCACTTGTGCTAAATGCAAATGGAGTTGGCGCGTATGGGAGATGGCGAAGTCATGTGGCATGACATCGCGCCCGCTGTCATCGAGAATACGCAAGGTGCCGCCGGTTAAATCCGCACGGGGTTCGACGATTAATTTAAAAGGGAATTTTAAGTCGGTTGGGTTGTAGAAGTTCGCCTCTTCGTTTTCACCGCAAAACTCGACACCACCAACCATAACTGGCTCGTGGGCGTTATGCAAAAACGTGCACTGGGTGTCGGGCAATGACCTTAACAGGAAATAGAGTGCAGCGGCACCTGCCGTCAGCCAAACGATGTGGCGCCGAGGGCTCATTTTGCCTGTAACTGTTTACGCAAGATGGGCACAAGGTCTTCGCTATTAAAACGCGGACCATCGAGTCGTAGTTGAATACGGCCTTCAACATTCATGAGCAACGTGGCGGCGTTATGGACGATGGTACCGTCGGCTTGGATGGTCGTTATACCATACTGGGTCATCAAATCACGGATTTGCTGTTTATTGCCCGTCAGCAAACGGTGATTCACTAAATCGGTAGCATGGCTCTCGGCATAAGCACGGAGCACGCCAGGGGAATCGTAAGCGGGGTCGAAGGTAATACTGATCAACTGAACTTTATCGGCGAGTCCGGCATCATGCAGAGCCTTGGAAAGACTGACCATTGAGGCGGTTGCCGCTGGGCACATCTGGGCTGATCGGCAGCGGGTGAAGATAAAATTCAGCAGGTAGGGTTTGCCGCGTAAGCTCGAAGACGAAACGAGCTTAGCGGATTGATCCCAAAGGAGAAAGGCAGGGGCTAAATCGCCGTTGCTACGTATGGCTCGACCACGATCGGCCGTTTCGCGACGCAAGGCATCGGTGACTTCGGCCACTTGCCGTAATTGCTCGGGGTCTGCGGGAAAAATAGTTTCGAGGCGCAACTTGCCCTCAGACTCAATGAGATCGCCGCGGACCTGCTTACCTGTCCACTCAAGACGGCTATCGGCTTCGCTGACCTGCATGACTTGTGTGGCGCCTTTGGCATTGATTAGAGTTAATGCACCCTTCTCGCTATCCGCTGAGATGACTTTGCCTTCGTAGGGCTCCGCACTGACGACAACCGACAGAGCAAGTAAAAGAAAGCTGCGCATGGAATTAAGCCAGGAGCTCGCCGTGTTCAGATAATAGAATATTTGCCATACCGTGGCGAATGCCGTGATGGGTAAGCTGAATACTTTCGGCACCTGAATGGTCTGCGAGTGCACAGATGACAACCAAGGCAGCCGGCAAAATGTCGGCACGTGCCGATGGCATCCCCGGTACAGCTCGACGGGTTTCCAAATCCATGGCTGATAAGCGGGTGAGCCAGTTATGAAGGGTGAGTACGCCGATCTTCCCGCCTTCGTGTGATTCACCAGCAGCTTTAAAGAGGTCAACCATGGTCGCTAAGGCGCCGCCTGCGCCAATCAAGGGTGCACCTAAGGCGGCGCCAGCCTGGATATGTGGCTGGATGATTTCTAAAGCATGGTGACGTAAGGATTCGATATCGTGTGCGTCGAGCGCCTTACCACGACTTTCGAGAAAGGCTTTAGTCATACGCACGGCACCGAGCGACAGACTCTTGGCTTGGACACAGCGACGTTCGATGACGCGTCCAATTTGCATCGAGCCACCCCCGAGATCAAATGTGATACAGTTGCGAACGGTGGCTAACACCGGATCAAGTAAGATACCATCGATGCCAATACGCGCTTCGGTTTCACCTGAAATCACCGACAAATTTAGGCCGGTACGCTCTTTCAGTGCATCGGCGAACTGTGCCCGGTTCGGGGCATCGCGCAGAGCGCTCGTACCCATGAGCACAATGCGTTCGGCACCTGAGGCCTTAGCGGTGGTTACAAGTTGCTCAACAGCATCGGTGGCAGCTTGGATAGCCTCAGGGGTGAGTTTATTGCCACGTTCGGGAAAAATCCGCACCTCGGCGGTGGCGCGCGAAACTTCAACTAACGGCGGTCCGTCAGCGATAATCAACTTGAGAGAGTTCGACCCCAGGTCGACAACAGCAACACGCGACATAACTTCAGAAAATGTAGGCGTAGCGAATACTGCCGAAAGAGTGCGAGCCGTCTTGGCTCTCAAAATCTTTGGTACGATGGGCAATCGCAAACGAGAAGGAGCCCGCAGAGAGTCGCAGGCTTAAACCCAAGGCACCTTGCAGAATAATGGGGCGCGACTCTACGGAAACGGAATCACTAAAGACCGTACCATCGGTCGAATAGGTGTGAGGCATGACTTCGGCAGATACGTCGACGAACCACCACCACCAAGCTTCGCGCGGCCCTCCACTGCCAACAGGGTCGACCCAGCCAGTTGATTGACGAAGGAATCCATGACCCCATGAATCGTCGAGTAGGCCATAACGAATTTCGAAACCGGTCGAAAATCCGGTTCGGATATTCCCGAGATCGACGACAGCTCGGAGGAGTACATCCCAATGATGAACTTCTGGAGCATCGAGGTAAAACCGGCGACGCACTTCAGCTTGGAAATTAAAGGCGAATTCATTCGGCAACTGGGAATCCCAACCGTTGTACTCCGTCGCGTTAATAACGTGGTGAAAACCATTCTGAATTTGTCGTCCAAGGGCCAACGGTCCCATCACACCAATCTTTACCTCCATTGATGCCATCGCTTGATGATCTGGGAAAAGGTAACCTTTACCGTGCGCCAAGTAAGCCATGGCGGAATAAGGCAAATCGCCGACAGGGGGTTTCTCTGTGGTCGCTTCTGCGGGGGTGTTAATTTCTTGGCCTATCGACCAATGCGAGAGCTCATCGTTGATTTCACAAACACGTAAACCTTGGGTGTAGTAACGGTCATTGTTACCGTTGGTGAATTTATCGTTCTCCTCTTGAATCATCCATGTCGACCCTGCTCCGTAGGCAGCAGCCATGAAGAGTGGAAAGGTTAGCGGAAGGTACTGCCGACGCATGCAGGTAGGGGTCAGTTTACGTGACCTCACCCACCGATAAAAAGCAGAATCGGGTATTTGTGGTCGGTTTATCGACTTTGACACCCTTCGCCCCCCTGTTTACCCCTTAAAGTATGGGGAGTAGCCTATTTCCTGACCCGTCTATCCAGGTAAGCCCTGGACCGCATGGCGTGCGTATTGAACTTAAGGGCGACTGGACCAAAGGAGCTTCCCTACCCCTTTTACCTGAACGTACGGAGGGCATCGAATGGGTCGACGGCGGCATCACGCATTTCGATACAACACTCGCAGCCTGGATCCATGCCGCGGAGCGAGCCGCACTTTCACCCGGCAAAGTCGCCGTCCGCTCGAACTTGCCCAAGCGCCTGCACGCTTGGTTAGAACTTTCGTCGGAAGAAAAAATTACGAGCGATTCAACCGTAGAGCTAACGTTGGTTGAGAAAGTCGGTCGCTGGGCTGAAGACAGTAAAGATTCTTGGCAGCGCTCGATCTCGCACATCGGTGAAACCGTCTGGGGTTTTCTGCGCCTCTTCACAGGTCGAGCACGTATCAATTGGGCAGAATTCCCAAGACTCGTTCGTTCTGCGGGCCCGGACGCGCTCCCCATTACTCTCCTGTTAGGTTTCTTGACGGGTGTGATTATGGCCTATGTTGGCTTCATCCAGCTCAACAAAGTGGGCGCGGGTATCTACGTTGCCAATTTAGTTGGCTTAGCGATGACGCGCGAGATGGGCGCACTCATGACGGGCGTCGTCGCCTGCGGCCGAACATCCACCGCGTATGCATCCCACCTCGGAAGCATGAATGTCACCCAGGAGACCGATGCCCTTCGCGTGCTCGGCATCCAGCCTGTCGAATACCTTGCAGTACCCCGCATCCTCGCCGTCTTACTGGTACTGCCCATCCTCTCACTCTTCGCCACCCTCGCAGGCATTCTCGGCGGGATGGCGGTTGCGTGTGGTTCCGGTATGGCCGTTGAGCAATATGTCAATCAGGTCATCGACGCTGTATCGGTTAACAGTTTTTTGGTCGGACAATTTAAAGCGGTGACCTTCTCGATCATTGTCGCATGGACAGGCTGCTACCGAGGTCACGTCGCCACGCCGAATGCGCGTGGTGTCGGTGAAGCTGCCACCACGGCCGCGGTGCTTGGCATCACGCTACTTGTCGTCAGCGATGCTGTCTTCGCGGTTATCTTTAACCTTTTTGATTTTAGCTAATGAGTACCCCATGCGTCAGTTGTGAGAACCTTGCGGTGGGACATGATGAGACCGTCGTGGTTTCGGGCGTCAATTTTTCCGTTCAGCCAGGCGGCATTACGGCTGTCGTCGGACCGAGTGGTTGCGGCAAGAGCACCTTACTCCGCGCATTGGCTGGATTGGCTGAACCGATTGAAGGTCGATCGCTTTTACTGGGCGTGGATCTCGTTCGGGCGAAAGATTCTGAAAGAGGCGCGGTTCTTCGACGTACCGGCTTTCTTTTTCAATCTTCAGCGCTGTGGTCTTCCTTAACCCTAAGAGAGAACGTCGAATTACCCCTTCTGGAATTTGCAGGTGTCGGTGCTCGCGAAGCACGGATTCTCGCCGAGCATAAACTCGCGCAAGTGGGTTTACTCAATGCCGCAGATAAGTTGCCCACCGAAATTAGCGGTGGCATGGCGAAACGTGCAGGGCTTGCACGAGCTTTAGCCCTCGACCCCGAGGTTCTCTTTTTGGACGAGCCTAGCGCCGGACTTGACCCTGTCACGGCTGCCCACCTCGACGACCTTGTGCGCCGCATCCGCGACACCCTCGGTACGGCTGTGATTTTAGTCAGCCACGACGTCCCAAGCATCATCCGGCTCGCAGACTTCTGCGTTTACCTTGATAGCGAGACCCGCACGATGGCGGCTATGGGTAAGCCCGCAGAGTTCCTCACCTCGACGGCACATCCGCGAGCCCATGCCTTCTTCACTAGCCACCGCGAAACCGTATGAGTTCTTCTGCTAACCGCACATTTATTGGCCTATTCTTTATCGCTGGGCTTGCCCTGTTGATTGCTTTCTTAATCGCCCTGGGTGGCGGTTGGTTCTCAGGGAATCGCCCAAGTGCCATTGCCTACTTCAACCAAGACGTCAGCGGACTCGACACCGGGTCGCCGGTGCGTCTACGCGGTGTGACTATTGGAAAGGTAAACTCCATTCTCTTACGCGCAGGTAAACAAAGCGATGAAGACCGGGCTGTGCCTGTGGTCATTGAGTTTGATCCCAGCTTGGCTCGCAAACTCGGAGCCGGTGAAATTCTCGGCACGCAAGAAGGCGTGGAAACGGCAATTAAAGGCGGCCTCGTTGCCAAGCTGAAATTGCAATCGTTCGTAACGGGCGTGCTTTACGTCGACCTGGATTACGTCGATGCCGGTCCGCAAAAGATTCGCCACGCTGACTCGATCCCCCAGATCCCCACCGTCCTCTCCGACCACGTAGCCTTTAGCCAAGCCTTTGCCCGCACCGTTGAGAATATCAGCACCATCGACTTCAAAGGTATTAGCGATCGCCTGAATGGCCTAATTACCTCTGTAAATCGTATCGCGGATGACCCCGCACTCGCACAAGCGACCAAAGACCTCTCGGTTGCGATGACGACATTCAATCGCGTGTCAGAAAAACTCGGGGAGCAAATTGCACCCTTAGCAGAAGACCTTAAATCAACTTCGGGCGAGGCACGAAAAACTTTAGTTAAACTAGGATTAGCCGCCGATCACCTTCAAGAGCTCACTCGGCAAGGTAGCTCGAGTCGCACGCAACTCGACCAAGCTATCACAGATTTTTCTGAAGCATCCCAAGCGGTTAAATCACTGGCGGATTACTTAGATCGACACCCCGAAGCCTTACTTAAAGGAAAACGCAAAACCGAATCGGTTGAAACGAAATGAGAAGCTTCTGGTTCATGAGTTTAGGCCTACTCTCAGGGTGCTTTTCGCCTGGGCAAAGCGACCTCGGCTCAACGTGGTCAATCAAGCCGCCTGAGCAGGCATCGTCGGTATATACCAAAGTATTCCTACCGGCGGACTTACGTCGTCCAGCTTTGGTTACCTATGACCGCGGCCAAATAACGGTGCACGACCTCGAGCGCTGGGCTGCCCCCCTTCAGGAATCACTCGCCAGAAATTTAGCCGGTCGCGTCGCACACCTACCCATTCAAAACCTGGTTGTGAATGTACAACGTCTCGAAGTCAGCACATCGGGTGCAGTCACCCTACTCTATACGGCAAACTTCACACATACTCAAAGTCCAGGCAGCACACTGGAAATAAAAAGCGACATCGTTCAATTAACTTCCGTCAAAGTCCTCTCCGACCTGAACTACCCTTTGACAGCTGCATTTAGCGGTTACGTCAACGTGCCCGACAGTATCGGCCAAGACATCGAAGAATGGTTACGCAAGGAGCAAGGGGTGATTGCCAAACCTTCTGCGACTGTCACCGTCCCGAGCAAATGAGTGCAGAGCAGCCGACCAAACCCAATGGCTTCAGCGAAGCTACCGGCGAAATCTGTTACGACTTGCCGTCGTCTTACCTGCCCCATCCCGCAACAGGCTTACTTCACCTCGCGCGTTTTTTGGCTAAAATCCAAAAAAACCTCAAAGGGGAACTTCCGAAATCTTATCAACGGAATTTCTGTAAAGGCTTTGATCGCTTCCTCTGTTTGCACCTCAACGTGGAACCTGAACAGGTCATTACCTGTGTACGGGAAGCCAGCTCCACCGAAGACTTGAATGCGAAACTACTGGCGATTTTTCCGAAAGACATGCGCGTGCATGTCTGGAATCGCGAACTTGTGCAAAAGGGCATGAGTGAAATGGGCCGGGAAGCCCTCTCGGACGCCAAACGTAAAATGGGCGTCGAAAACCGCACAGACCTTATTTCCTTCGCCGACATGATCGATTTCGACGAAGGTCGCATCTTGTGAGCCTCGACCAATCCAATCCTAACCGGGTTATCCTTTGTGGACTTCCGGCCATCTTAGCCTGCTTCAAGCACCACCCACGGGCTTTGCGGGAACTCCGTGCAACGCGCGAAGCCTCTGAAGGCCTTCGCGAAGTAGCCACCTGGATGAAATCTCAGCAACTCCCTGCGGAAGTATGTGGCAGTCGCGATGTTGAAGAACTTGCTGGCGCAGCCGTTACGGCGTGTGCGGTAACCGCCCGCCCTGTCCTCGGCTTAGCCAAGATTTCTGATTTCGTGGAGTGGCGCGATGAAGCCGCCACTGTGGTTGTGGCAGATAATTTCACCGATCCTTCAGACCTCGCTGCGGTCGTACGTGCAATGGCTGCCTTCGGGTCCAAGCGTTTGTTGCTCTCCGGAACCAGCGACAAACTAGCCTTCGACCCTATTCTTTGGGACGAATCACGCGGCGCTTTAGAATCTGTACGCCTGATTCGCGCACCCGCACTTCCGGGTCTCTTGAAACTCATTGAGTCGACGACAGTGATTATCGGTTTAGCGCGCGGCATGGGCCGTCGTTTGCACGAAGCCACTGCGGTGCGCGCACCGGGTCGTCACAACCTCATCTTACTGTCCCCGGACGGGGTGTCCCCAAGCATCCAGCCCAAAGTCGAACACTTGTTCCGCTTCCCAGGTATCGTTACTGATCACCCTTTGGCTGCCGGAGATTCCGCCGCCCTACTCTTCCAGTGGCTCAGCCACAGCAGCAAACCAAAGCCCGAAGAGGGCAAAGGCTTCCTCGCCCGCAAACGCGCACGAAAAGCAGGCAAAGGTGACTAATTTCTCGGCTTCCCCTTCAGGCGTTCTCCCGCCTAAATAGCCAACTATGAGCGAGAATAGCCCCGCCAATCAGCCTGCCGAAGGCACCATCAGCCTTCAGGCCATCAGCCAAAATATGCTGTTAGGTCTGCAGCGCCAATACGACATGCTCGTCTTTACGTTGGCGTCGATCCGCAACGAAGACCCCACCACCTATAATTTGTATTCATCGCTGGCCCGCGTAATGCCACTTGCCCCTGCCCACTTACCACACGACAAGATGCGTGCCTATTCGCGTGCACTCTTACAACGGTCAACCGTTAACGACCTGATTGTTCTGTCGGTAGAGTGCATGAATCACTGTCACTTGCTTTGCACCTTCATCAAGGAGCGCGGTAAAAACATGCAAGGTGACCCTGCTTCGGATCAACGTATCTCTGAGCGTCAAACCGCTTTCGTAAAAGCGAATATCCAAGAGAAGTTTTCGATTCTCGAGCGTGATTTCAACATCGTCTGCGAACTTGAAGACTCCCTGTTCAGTCTCGCCGCAGCATTACGCGTGTTAGTGAACAACCATGGACAAGTCACCAATGACGACATCAGTCCCGATGGCACACTCGTGCTCGAATTCAAAGCAGTCAAAGATGTTGAAGAAAATGGTAAGACTGCACCCAAGCTCGTAGACACATCCCGGAGTTTCAAACCCGGCGAACGTCTCGAACTTTCGGACGAGGAACTGATCGGCATGAATATTACCGTCGCTAAGTTCTTCGATGGTTTATTCCGCTCGGTTGACTTCTTCGGGACCTACCATCTCGGGGGCAACTAATGCCTAATCTCAAAGCGAGGATAGCTTGGCTCTGGGTTGGTGCGGGGTTTTTCTTCCAAGCACTCCCAGCTGCGCTGCGTGACGAAGCCCTACCGGTTGCGCTGAAAAACGCTGCAATTACCGACACGCGAATCACCCAACTCACGGGCTTCCTCGGCATCCTCGTCGGCATCAAAATCATTTGGGCCCCGCTCATCGTACGCCTCGGCAGTCCGCGACGCATCATCAACACCACTCAGGCGCTCATTGTCGCGTCGCTCGGCCTGCTTACCCTGGTTGCCCCGCAATCGTTTGAACACCCTTACGTGCTGGTAGGACTACTCGTTGCCCTATCCTTCCTGTCAGCTGGACATGACATTGCCATCGACGGCTATTACGTGGCCTCACTGCAAGACGGTGAACGCAGTCGACTTGCAGGACTACTCACGGCAGCTTCTAAAACCGGGGCAGTTTTTGCAGGCCCAGGTCTTATTTGGATTGCAGGTTGGTCAGCCAAAGCTGGCAACACCCCACAACATGCCTGGGCGGACGCACTCCTCTTGGCCACACTCCTCGGCGCAGCCTCGCTGATGGCCTGCTCCTTTGCACTCGGACGTGAATCCGCCCACGAGGCAGTCGAACCCCAACCGTTTATCGAAACGCTCCAGAAGCTTTTCCGAGACGTGCGCTTTCCTTCGGTCCTTCTCCTAATTTTGTTTTACCGCACAAGCGAAATTCATCTCGGAAAAATTCTGACACTTTTTGCGGTCGCACCTACCCAGGCGGGTGGGCTCGGCTTAAACAATCAAGACTACGCGACATTAAGAATTATCACTGCTATCGGCGGGCTCGCAGTCGGTGGCATCCTTGGTTCTGCCATCATCTCGCGGCGTGGACTTACCCGCTCACTCGTGCCACTGGGCGTGTGCATGCACATCCCGATCATCGGCATTGCATGGTTAGCGACCCACACAACCCAGAACCATTTCCTGATTGGTACTTTATTCTTCATTGAGCACGTCGCCTATGGTGCAGGCGTCTGCGCGCTCTTGTTAGCCATGATGCGATTGGCTTCAGGCCCCGATGCGGCTGTCCGCTACGCCACACTTTCAACAATAGGGATTGGTGCAGTCTATCTGCCTGGAATCTGGGCGGGATGGTTAGCCGATAAGTTCGGTTACGCGAATTACTTTCTCCTCACCCTCTTGCTCGTCCCATTCGGCATCTGGTCTGCTATTCGTGCAAGCAGAGACCTCGAAGAGGTTAGGCTTTCGGTAAAAGCGTAACGGACTGTTCTAATTTTGGCTGTAGGTAGTCGCGCACAAACGCGGCGACTTCTTTATCGCCCGTGGCGTCGAGTCTGGCTTCCCAAACCTCGTCATAATTCGCACCGAGTCCGGCAACTTCGCGCAACATGGCACCTTGCATGCGTGCAGAAGCAGCCTGACGGCCTTGTCGACGGGCAACGCGTAGACGGAGTTTAGCCATAGCAACTTCACCATCGTTAAATTTCCCAGCAGCCAATCGCTCAAGTTCAGCGCGCATTTCTGTGGCTACCGTTTCAGCAGCACCCGCATGCGTCCCTGCATACAGGTAAAATAAACCGTGGTCACGACTCTCGACGCGACTCGCTCCCACAAAGTATGCGAGCCCCTTCTCTTCGCGGATCCGATGAAAAAGACCACTCGCCATACCACTGAGTAATTCTTCGGCCAAGTTAGCGGCAGCAATACGTTCAGAGCCGAAGCCACAATGCGGGTAACCCAAGAGGACTACTGCCTGCTCACGATCGACGTGTTCGCTGTGTACGGTCGCAGGTTTTGCAACGGGTTGTGGGAGGATATGCGTTTCGAAGGGCGAAGTCGGGATAGTAGCCAAGCGCTTCTCGATAAAGGCCTCAATTGCCTTGCGGTCGAAGTCTCCACAAATACCGACGACGAGGTTCGATGGACGAATGAGTCGGCCATGCAGTGCAACCAAGTCCGCAGGTTGAATAGCTTCCACCGTCTCCACTAAACCGCTTGCGGGTACTGACAAAGGGTGATCGCCGAAAAATGTTTTGAGTAACTTCAGGCGAGCAAGCTCCAAGACTTCATCCAAAGATTCACGACAGGCATCGGCCAGCGCAGCGCGTTCGGTTAGAACAACCTTAGGATCAATTTTAGGCGTGAAGACGCCATCGGCGACCAACTCAGCGACGGTATCAAAATCAGCCGACAAGGCTTCACCCCAAAGACCCAAGCTAAGCTGAGAAGCGTGCTCGCGAAATGTCATACCCAAGCGATCAACTGTCTCGGCAACCGCTGCCTGGGTGCGCTTGGCTGTGTCGCGCGCCAGCATTGTCGCCAGCAAACTGGTTTCACCTCGGCGGGCTGGGTTTTCATAAGCAGCGCCACCCGACATAAAAATACCGACACCGACTTTGGGAATTGAGCGATCTTGCTGTAGAACGATACGGATACCATTCGGCAAGGTACGCACTTCAAAGGCAACAGGCGCTTCCACAGCTTTCACAACGGGAGACGCTTCTTCTGTTTTCGATTTAGGTAGCATCGCGACGGACGTGCGCATCGAGGGACGTAAAACTGTGCGTGCGGTTTGGGTTAAATCTTCCGCCTTCAGTGCGGCCAACTTCTGTGCATTCGCCAGAGCTTGGCGCTCATCACGCGCGATGGCCAAGGCGTAGCCTGCCCGCGAAGCAACCCCGTGGACGGATTTAATGGCATTAACCATGCCAACGACAGCCTGACGTCGCACTTTGGCTAATGCTTCTTCGGTCACACCTTCGCGCAAAAAGTCATCGATGACTCCCTGGATAGCGGCTTCGACTTGAGCGTGGTCCGTGCCTGCATCGCCACTCCAACCAATCCAAATCATTCCCGCGTCTTCAATGCCCCACGAACTGGCTGAAATCGCATGCACAAGCTTACGACGTTCCCGTAATTCTTTCCAAAGTAACGAACTCTGTCCGGCTCCTAAAATACCGGCAATTAAATCAAGTGAAAGTGATTCGGGGCTGAGAATACCGGGCGTGCGCCAAAGTACCACCCCGCGGGCGGTGGAGACATCGCGTTGCAATACAAGGCCACGAGAGACTGCGGGCGAAGGTTCGGCTGTTACCAAACGAACCTCGGTGGAACGTCGACCGAAACGTCCAAACCATCGCTCAACCAATCCAAAAACGGTTTCAGCGGGACAAGAACTAGCGATGGAAACAACGATGTTGTCCGTCGTATAGCGTGCAGCATGGTAGGCACGTAATTGATCAGGGGTGACCGCTGAAAAAAGTTCATGGTGTCCAATGACGGGGTGACGCATTGGGTGACTGCGAAAGGCTTCAGCCAAAGCGGCCTCTGCTAATATGCCGTCGTGGTCATCGGCACACATATCAATCTCCCGCAAGATGACTTCACGCTCTGTTTTGGCGTCGGCATCCTTTAATTGAGGATCGAGCAGCATGTCCGACAATGTCTCGAGGGCGTTTTCGAGACCGTCTTCAGGTCCATCAATATAATAGACGGTACGATCAAAGGTGGTGTACGCATTGCTCGAGCCGCCGATGGATTGAACGCGCTCGGTCAATTGACGTCCACTGAACCGTGCGGAACCCTTGAAGACCATGTGCTCGAGGTAATGCGAAAGGCCTGCTCCCAGGCAGTCACCCTCGTGCAAACTTCCTGTGCGAATCCAAACTTGGGCGGACATCAGTCCACAACCTGGACGTTCGACGACAACGACCTCTGCACCGTTCTCAAGCGTACGGCGGATGGGCGTCGTCCCAGCGACGTCAGCAATGGCTAAACCCTCGAGGTAAGACATACCTTTAGGTAGGCAGCTAGCCCCAAGGGCGCAAGCGGACAAGGTGGGCCGCGCAAAGCGCGGAGGAGCGGGGTTAGCGGTACTAGCGGTGATAGCGGTATTAGCGGTGATAGCGGTATTAGCGCTGATAGCGGTGATAGCCGTGTTAGCGGTGATAGCTGTTTAGCCGTTCAGCTGTTCGGCTTTAGTCCTTAGTCTTTAGTCTCCACCGTCCTTCGTCTTTAGTCCTTAGTCTCCATCGTCCTGAGTCTCCACGTGTGCATCCCTCTTCCCGCTTGCTCCTCACACCTGCCTTCCCTACCCCTATCCTTTCACTTTTGTCGCAATGTATATTCCCCCTGAAACTCGCGCATCCCTCGAAGAGGTGGAACG
>CANHHS010000033.1 GCA_947460445.1 Opitutia bacterium
CGCCCAAGCCGTTCCTCTGTCTTTAGTTCCGCTTCGCACCCATGAATCCCCTTGATGACCTTAAGCCACGCTATGACGCCGTTGTCATTGGCTCAGGTCTTGGTGGGATGACTGCCGCCAACAATCTAGCTAAATTTGGATGGAAGGTTTTGCTCTGCGAACATCACTATCAGTTGGGTGGTCTGGCGACTTACTTTAAGCGCAAAGGCGGCCACGCTTTTGATATTTCGCTGCACGGATTCCCTCATGGGATGATTAAGTCAACGCGCCGTTATTGGACGAAAGATATCTCAGACCGTATCCATCAGTTAAAAGACGTCCGTTTTATCAATCCTGACTTTGATGTGCGCACGACTTTTGATCGTGCCGATTTTACGCGAATTCTCATCGAGCAATTCAAAGTCCCTGCAGAAACCGTCGAAGGCTTCTTTGCGCACCTCCGTGCGATGAATTACTACGACGACGATAAGCGCACCACCCGTCAGCTCTTCGACGAATTTTTCCCAGGCCGCCCCGACATCCAGCGCCTCCTGCTTGAGCCTATTGCTTACGCCAACGGCTCAACCCTCGATGACCCTGCGATTACCTTTGGCATCGTATTTTCGAATTTCATGTCGAAGGGCGTCTTTATTTTCCAAGGCGGCACCGACTTACTCATTCAGCTCATGACCGCTGAGCTTAAGGCCAACGGCGTTGACGTTCGCCGCAATGTTCTCGTCGAGAAGGTCATGACGGAGCGCGACGCGGCAGGTCGACGTCGTGTCGTCGGCGCAAAACTTCGCGATACACGTTTTGGCAAAGAGGCCGATGTTGCTTGCGCCACCGTCATTTCGAATGCGAACGTCAAAGACACCGCCCTGCGAATCGTCGGCGAAGAGGCTTTCGACCCTGCTTTTCTTACCGCCGCAAAAGCTGTGCGCGTCAACAGCTCCTCGTGCCAAGTCTATATGGGCGTGCGTGAAGGCGAGAGCATCCCAGCTATCGGCGACCTGGTGTTTACTTCCGAAGCCAAGCCCTTCAGTTCGACGGAACTGACAGACTTCCATACGACTTCGCGTACTTACTCTGTTTACTACCCTGATACGCGCCCGCAAACGAAGGTGCCGCACTACGCAGTCGTCACTTCAATTAATCAACTTTGGGACTCGTGGGCGAATTTGAATGAAGCAGATTACGCCCATCACAAAGCGCGCATCATCGAAGAATCGTTTGTCGGACTCGAAAAATTCATCCCGGATATCCGCAGTAAGGTTGATTGGGCCGAAGCAGCGACTCCGCGTACCGTGAATCGTTATGTGCGCCATACCGGCGGCACGTCATTTGGTACGAAATTTGAAGGTCTAAAAATTTCCATGGATCTGCCAACTCACGTGGGCGGTCTTTACCATGCGGGTTCAGTGGGTATTATTATGTCAGGTTGGCTTGGCACGATTAACTACGGCGTGATTGTCTCGGCGAAGGCCGATACCTATCTGCGCGATCCGCAGGCGGGCTAAGGCGGGAGACGAAAGCTTAATGACGAAAGACTAAAGCTAGTTACAAGGGGGTGTAGGCAAGTCTCTGGCAGGCCTCCGCTTTAGCCTTTAGTCATTAGTCTCAATTTTATCAGGGTCAGTAACCTAAAGGTATCCTTGCGCTTCGTTGTTTGATCGCGTCGTGCAGGCTGATCGCATGCGCTCCTTGTGTCTTTTTTTGCCAATACTTCTGCATGCCTTGCCACTTGATACGGATGGCGACGGTTGGCCGGATGTTGAAGAGCGCGCTAAAGGTTTTGATCCGAAATTGGCCACTTCTTGTCCGCCCGCGCCACGTTACGCCGTTGTTGATCTCGGCCCGCTTTCTCTCAATGGAACGCCCGTAGCCCTTTCTTCGACGGGTCAACGCGTCTTAACGGCGAGTGGTCGTCGCTGGTCATGGCAATCTGGATGGGAGCAATTGGAACTCCCTTCAGACGTTGAGGCTAAGTATGATATCATTCGATCGGATGGTGCCGTCATCGGTCGCATGGAGCACTTTGACGCACTCGAGCCTTTTGGAGAGCTTTGGTTTTGGGATACCAATGGCGTCGGTCGATCAATTCCGGGTACGCGCCGCGATTATACCGTGGCCGATTTGCCAGGCGAAGAATCTAGTTGGGAGTTTTATCCAATAAAATGGCTTCGATCGGATGACTTTTTAACGCGAGCGATACCGCTCACGATTGAAATGCCACCCATCCCGAGTGATGTCCTGGTCGCAAATATTGCTGGGGCGCCCAAGCCCGTTCGACGTCTCGCTGAAGCGTCAATCGCAGCCGACGGTTCCGGCTCGAGATGGGTAAAGCCTTTTATGTCTGCCGGCGATGAAGCCCCCGAGTGGCTGTTAGAAGGTGCTGGTGCTCGCGCCACGTTGTGTGCAGATGCCCAGCCTCTTGTGCTCACGGACAACGGAGAAATGCTTACTAATTACCGTCACCGCCTTTATTGGTATACGTCGCTGGCAGCCGAGCCCGTGCCGTTGTCCGAATCCAACGCCATCAAGCAAGCTGCACTAACGGTTAATGACGCCGGCGAAGTTAACGCGCTCAGTTTAGGTCCATCCAGTTTAGTTTGGGACTTGCAGGATGTCGCCAAGCCGCCGTCACGATTAGTTGATCTCGTTGAAGCCGAGGAAATGTGGGTTAACTTTTCCTCCATTACGGCAGACGAACGCGGAGCTATTTTAGCTATCGGTTCGCGGCTTAAGCCTGCCCAAGTGAAACGTTCTTCGGACGGCGTTGTGCTTACTGACGGCTGGGGCCTTGGAGACGTAGATCTTCGTGTTGTACTTTTGATTCCAATGCGCGTGCGTTGCGACTTGGAGCGCGCCGTAGATGCATCCGGGCTGAGACTCAATTTCCCGATGGACGACTCTGGCCACACCCCTGCGGCGCGTCCTATTCGTCTTTGGCTAAACGATGACCATGATGCCGGAGACTGGACGGATGACCCTGATAGCGATGTGCCCGGGTTTGTTTTGCCGACCCCGCACAATGCGTTGCAGTCACATGTGGGAGGCCGTAGCGACCTCGTAGACTGGTTTCCAGTCTGTATGCGTCTTGGCGCCACAGCTCAAGATTTGCCGCCTTTTCGCCTGCGGCTTCTCAGTGCCAGCCAGCCCATCAATGCCGTTGAGACAAGTTTGCCGATTGCACGCGCTACACAGTATTTCCAGCGCGAGTTTGGTTTGCGCCACGGACCCAGCCTGAACCAGCTTTTATCAGAAGCGACGAAGTCCATACCTTCTGCGAGCGGCATTGCTCTCTCTGCTTTATTTTCAGATCAGCTAAAAGAAGAACGCTTATTCGGCGTAGGCGAAGCAACTTTCTTGATAGAGGGTAGGGCGGCAGGCGATGCCTTGGTGTGGATTGCGCTTATTAAGAAAAACGTTCCTGACTCTCGGCCGCCTGCGGTAGACGAGATTTTACTCCGGGCGCCCTTGCGCGTCAAAGTTGCTCCAGTCGAAGACTTTTACCGCCAGTGGGATGCGCGGGCTTTGCGTGCACGTCTTTGTCCAGAGCCAAGCGCCCTGCCAGACGCTAGGTGTCCTGGTCCTTGGGTGGTTTTTACCCATGGATTTAATGTGAATGCGCGCGCAGGACGTGCCTGGGGTGCGGAAATCTTTAAGCGAATGTATCAAGCGGGTTCATGCGGCCGATTTATCAGCTTCCGTTGGTTTGGTGATCAAGGATCGGCGAACTATGCAACCGCGGTTGAATGTGCTCCCGCAGCAGCGGATCGTTTAGCCGAACAAAGTCTATCACTTGAGCTGACGGACCCTAAGCGCCCGTGGGTTCTTCTTGGGCATTCTCTTGGAGCGTATGTCACAGTTTTGGCAGGTCGCGAGCGGATGAAAGGCTTAGAGGTACAGTCACTTGTACTGATTGACGCTGCACTTCCGAGCGAGGCATTAGACGCAGATGCACCCAATCGTCTCGCTGACTACGCGACGGGTAATGGTGTTTTGCAAAAACAACTCATGGTGCCTTTGCAAGGTCCCTGGCGGACTACAGCTCCGTATACTTGGCCAACCGCACAGGCATCCTGTTGGGCGGAGCTTTTTCCGTCTGACGATTTAAGATCAACTTGTCGATGGACAGGTCGCATACCCAGTGGTGCAGTTATTCTAAATCTCTATTCACGGACAGAAGACGTATTGATGCCTCCGCCCGCTGACACGTCCTCTTGGCCTACCTTGCTCTCAGTCGGTGAGTACGGCGCATGGATCTATGCGGAGACAACCAAAGGCCAATGGACCTCTGCATTGGTTAATTCGCAGCATGCTCAAGGTGGGTGGGCATTAGCACAAGGTTCAATCCGCCGAAGCCAGCGCTTAATGGAAAGTTCGCTATCTGCTCGTCCACTCCTGTTGCGCACAGAGCCTCTCTTCGCGTCTTTTCGACTTCAAGGAGCACTGACTTCAGATGCAACTGGACCACGCTCACAAGGTTCACGCGTCGTGTTGCGTCGACAAAGTGTTACGACGGGTTGGGGTGCGCGTGGAACTGTACCGAGTACGCTGACGTGGACCGTGCGCGACGAATTGCTTGCGCATGCAATTCCTGCCCTCAGTTGTCCGGCAGGCTCAGTGCCTTTGGCTGGAGCTATTAACTATCGGATGGATGGCTTGAGTATGCAGGACCCTCTTTACGAAGACTTTCGACCCTTTCCCCTTGGTTGGCCGCGAGGAATTGAATCTGTCGAGTATCTGCCTGCATCAACGTACGTCTGGCGACACAGCGACTGGAAAAACGTAGCATTCCCCTATGTTTATCCAGTGTTCGCATTTATCGGAAAAACATCAGGCCTAACATTTAATCCAAACCGATAACCATGCGCGCCTTGTTTATCGTAGCGTTGTTGAGTTTGCGGTGCCTTGCCGCAGCTTTTCATCTGCAAGTTGAAGTTGTCGACGAATACGGCAGGCCGCTACCCGCTGTTGAGATTGCCTGCGACACTTTGCCTATTGCTGCGTCCAATATTTGGAATGCGCCGGGCCACCGAGAGCGACTGAGTGTGAAAACAGGTATCAATGGAGTTGCCCAGTTGGAGGGTCAGCATGCATTGCCGCTGCTGGTTATTTCTGCGTCGATGGAAACTTTCTATACTTCCACGAAACGTGTGAGCTGTGAGCAAAAGTTTACTCAACTAATTTTAGTCAAAAAGTTAGAGCAGGTGAAATGTCGACAAGTCGAAGTTCTAACTTCAGCGCTGCCACGCGACGGGAACTCGTATGGCTTTGACTTAACGATGGGCGCATTCACCCCTCCGCTCGGGGTTGGCCGACATCCTGACGTTTTTATTAAGGGTAAATACTACTCGGCGACTCCCACGATTGGGGGCCGCGTGTCGTCGGCAAATCAGGAATTAGAAATGCAGTATCCAGAGAAAGGGTCTGGATGCCGCTCGACTCCGCGACCTGGTCAAAGGTCGTTTGGCTTATCCATTGCTCCAGGTTGCGAAGATCAGGCCTTCTTGGGTTTATTTTGGCCACGGATTGCTCCTCGAGAAGGCTACGAGACGCAATGGACGTACACTTCATTGCCTGTAGATCAAACACAGTGGATTTTTCGAATTAGGCCTGAGCAGGGCTATTATTACGGGGTACTCACAGATTTTTATTGGACTGCTGATGGACGACTAAGACTGGCTTACGTGATTTCAGCAGTTCCGGGTAATCTTAGTTTAGAGTTTATTAAATGAAGAAGGGTTGGCGGCACGGGTTTTTGGCATTAGACATTCAGCATGCGCTCAATGACCTTGGCTTTACTCATCTTGCTTGGACTTTCGCCTGTTTGGGCTGCCGCCCCTCAGGTCGACATTCTTTCGACGCACTCAACTCACGCAGTTTACGAAGGTGTGCGTCACTTGCCTTGCCTGCATAAGACATCACTTTGCCCAGATAAGTGCGGACATGCCAAAGACGTCGCGATCTTCCGAATTGTAGACTATATTGCTTACAGCAAAACGAACCCGCATCATGGCGACCCTCAAACTACCCAGTTCATGATGCCGCTGATCGAAGGCAACGAGGTCGACGCTACGGTCTTGGCATTCGCTAAAGCATTAAAGGCCGGAGATACAGTCCGCCTGGATTGGAATCATGAATATGTCAAAGAAGACGGGGCAAGCTACCCACGTCGGCGGGTCACGCTCTTGGCTCGTTGAGGGGTTGACCGCCTGAGGTTTCTGGGGCACGGTCAAGCACCCCTTAATTGATGAAGCAATTTGCGACCATCAGCCTTATCACCTTTGCAGGTATCACAGGCTTTTGGCTTGGTCGGTCAACGGCTCCGTCATGGTCTTTACCAACAGAACTCACTTCGCTTGACAGAGAACAGCCGCCGGCTGGGGTGCGTTCGATGGAACTTGCGCGGATGAAGCGTGTAGCGGTCAGGGTGACTTCCGATGACATGGTTGCCGGAGCTCGGAGTGACACGGAGTCTACAATCCGCAATCAGCTCACTCACGGAGGCCTTGTGGTTGTAGCTGAAACCGAAGAGCACGATGCGTTAATTCAGGCCCGTATCGAAGGTTACCATTTCTCAGCTTTCGACGAATATGGCGCAGGCAGCGAAATTCATGTGGTCGAAGTTCATGCGGTTGAAGTTGATGGCGTGATCCGAATGATCCCCCATGACATCTGGCAGTCGGACGCCGTCCGACTTGCACGACGTGAGCGAATCGATGCCGAAGCAGTCGCGCTTTCCGAAGAACTTTGCCAGCACCTCATTGCAGCTTTTAACCGTGCTAAGGCAGCTGAAGCCGAGAAGAAGTAGTTGGATTGTGTATGGAGTGCTTGAGGGGCGTTAAGGCACATATTTACCTTTAGATAAGCTATCTAGGCTTATTCCTGCTTTCCTCTTTCCAGTTCCTGTCTTTGATTGTCCCTGTACCTATAAACCCCATGTCGCGCCCTGTTACACTCTTTACCGGCCAATGGGCCGACCTGCCACTCAAGGAGCTCCTTCCGAAAGTAAAGGCCATGGGCTACGATGGCGTGGAGCTTGCTTGTTGGGGCGACCACTTTGACGTCCAGCGTGCGGTTAAAGAAAAAGGGTATGTTGAGTCTCTGTGGGCCTTGCTTTCTAAGAATGATCTCGGCTGCTGGTCGGTCTCTACCCATTTGCTCGGGCAAGCTACCTGTGATCGGATTGATGAGCGCCACCAGCCTATTTTGCCACCACATGTGTGGGGCGATGGTAAGCCTGAAGGTGTTAATGACCGTGCGTGCGCAGAGATGGCCGTTACGGCCCAAGCAGCACGCAAATTCTTCTCGGCTGGTAAGTCGGCGATGAAGGGTCGCCCAGTCGGGTCTGGGAAAGCGGTCGTCAACGGATTCACGGGTTCACCCATCTGGCATGCGCTCTACGCCTTTCCGCCAACCAGCCAGGAATATATTCAAGCAGGCTTTGATTTAGTCGGAAAGCGCTGGAAAAAAATCCTCAAATCTTTCGAAGACCACGATGTGTATTTTGCGCTCGAGGTGCATCCAACAGAAACGGCTTTCGATATCGCTTCGGCACACCGCACATTAGCGGCAATGGGCAACCACAAGCGCTTTGGATTCAATTTTGACCCAAGTCACTTTGCTTACCAGGGCGTAGATTATGTCCGCTTCATTCGAGAATTCGGCTCCCGCATTCACCATGCCCACATGAAAGATGTTTGGTGGGGCAAGGGCGATGGTACGGTAGGAGTCTTTGGTGGCCATACGGCTTTCGGAGATCCTCGTCGCAACTGGGATTTCCGCTCGGTTGGCCATGGTGGAGTCGACTTTGAATCTATCATTATTGCACTCAATGATGTTCAGTACGTCGGTCCGCTTTCAGTTGAATGGGAAGATATTCGTATGGATCGCATTCATGGTGCGACTGAAAGTTGTGCTTACCTTCGTAAACTTGATTTCCCGACAAACAGTGTAGCCTTTGACGCTGCCTTTGACCGTAAGCGCCAACGCTCACGCTAAATTTTATGTCACGCAAAGTACGTTACGGTCTGATTGGTGGCGGTCGCGGTGCCTTTATTGGTGCCGTGCATCGAATTGCCGCGGCCATGGATGGTCGCATTGAGCTTGTCTGTGCGGCACTCAGTTCCGACCCAGAGGTGTCACGCGCTTCAGCTGCCGACATTATGCTGCCAGCCAATCGTGCTTACGGTTCGTTTGCAGAAATGCTTGAACGCGAGCGTGCCTTGCCCGTGGACCAGCGTATGGATTTCGTCGCGATTGCGACCCCCAACCACGTTCATT
The DNA here is from genome assembly GCA_947460445.1 of Opitutia bacterium. Classification (GTDB taxonomy): domain Bacteria; phylum Verrucomicrobiota; class Verrucomicrobiia; order Opitutales; family UBA953; genus UBA8828. The sequence goes on from CANHHS010000033.1 coordinate 8,269, forward strand.
TTTCCGCTGCAAAGGCTTCACTCGAGGCTGGTTTTCATGTTTTGAGCGATAAGCCGGCGACATTAAACTTCGATGAAGCTAAGTCGTTACGCGAAATTGTTCGTAAAACAGGAAAGCTTTACGGGCTGACTCACAACTATACCGGTTATCCGCTAGTGAAGCAGGCTCGTGAGATGATCCGCGTTGGATCACTTGGGAAAATCCGTAAAGTTGTTGTCGAGTATCCTCAAGGCTGGATGGCTACACACCTCGAGGCAGTTGGTCGGATGGCCTGGCTTTCGGATCCAAAGAAATCTGGATCGGGTGGAGTCGTTGGCGACATCGGCACCCATGCAGAGAACCTCCTCGAGTACGTAACGGGCCTGCGCATCGTCGAGTTGGCGGCTGACGCCACTTCGTATGGTCAAGGTCGGCAAATGCCCGACGACGTTAATGTGCTTGTGCGACTTGAGGGTGGCGCCAAAGGCGTCTTGCACGCTTCACAAATTTCGGTCGGCGAAGAAAATAACTTAAACATCCGCGTCTACGGCGAAAAGGGCGGGCTTGAGTGGCACCAGCGCGAGCCGAATACCTTGCAGGTAAAGCACCTTGATCGTCCGATTGAGCTCTTCCGCACGGGCCACGGTTACCTTGGTGCCGCTGCGAAGCGTGCTACCCGTACCCCGCCTGCACACCCCGAGGGCTACCTTGAGGCCTTTGCGAATATCTACCGGAATTTCTCAGAGCACGTACTTGCAGTTGCAGAGAAATCTCAGCCTGATCCACTTGCTCTAGATTACCCTAGCATCGATGATGCTGTTCGCGGCATGGCCTTCATTGAAGCCGTGGTGAAGTCTTCTGCAGCGAATGCAGCTTGGACGAAACTCGACGCTTAATTTAGCGATTCAGCGACCAGATAGCTGCGTTGAGTACGGCGGCGTAACTGACCCACAGCAAGTGGGGAAGTTGTAGCCATGCGGCGAGCCGACTCTGTTGGCTCAGCAACTTGATTAGCGCGGCGAGTGTGACAAGGTAGAGTCCGATATCAACTAGGGCTAAGCCGGGACTGTGTGCTCTAAAGAAAAGCAACGACCAGATGGAATTAAGGGCGAGCATTACAAACCAGGTTTTTTTGGTTAAGCTGCGAAGTGGTGAAGGTGAGCGCCATATCAACCACAACGAAATTGCCATGAGTACATAGAGGGTTGTCCAAACAGGCCCGAATACCCAATTCGGAGGATTGAAGGCAGGCTTCTGAAGCGTGGCGTACCACCCTTGTATCTCGCTAGCTGTTGCGAATGATCCGAGTCCACCAACGGACAGGGTTAAGCCAATGAGCATTCCTAGGGTGACTTTAGTGCCATGTGTTGCTGGTTGTTGCATGGCTATAGAGTGCTACTTTTAATCGAGAGAGCAAGGGGTCTAGGCGTATCCCTCTTGCCTCCTTCCCGCTTTTTCATTCCTCCTTTCATAACCTTCTACCATGTCAGAGTCTTACATTCAGCAGCTTTTCGCCGAACGCATCGGCGGGATCAATTACGGCAAGTCCACGGCCATCTATAAGTTTGAAAAAATTAAACGTGCGAAGGCTGCAGCACGAAAAGCTAAGCCCGATGTTGCCTTGATTGATCTTGGCGTTGGCGAGCCAGACGAGATGGCATTCCCTCAGGTCGTCAAGTCGCTGCAAACTGAATCAGCCAAACCTGAAAACCGCGGTTATGCCGACAATGGTGGCGCAGATTTTAAACAAGCGGCTGCTCGTTATTTAAAGAATCTCTTTGGCGTCACCCTTGATCCCGAGACCGAAATTCTGCACTCCATCGGTTCGAAGGCTGCGCTCTCTATTCTTCCTGCATGTCTGATTAATCCTGGCGATGTTGTGCTGATGACTGTGCCAGGTTACCCTGTTTTCGGTACCCATGCTAAATATTACGGAGGTGTGGTGCACAACATCAAGCTCACCGCCGAAAACGGTTTTCTGCCCGATCTGAAATCCATTCCGGCAGACACCCTCGCTAAGGCGAAAGTGCTCGTACTTAATTACCCGAACAATCCTACGGGTGCTGTTGCTACGCGTGCATTCTTTGAAGAGGTCGTCGCTTTTGCCCAAAAGCATAAATTAGTTGTCATCCAAGATGCTGCTTACGGCTCGCTGCATTTTTCGGGCGTACAGATTTCGATTCTACAAGTTCCTGGCGCAAAAGATGTCGCCCTTGAGCTGCACTCCCTTTCAAAGAGTCACAACATGACAGGCTGGAGAGTCGGCTTCGTCGCTGGCAATGCACTCTTGGTGCGCGCGTATGGTGACGTCAAAGACAACACTGACTCGGGTCAATTCCTTGGTATTCAGAAAGCTGGCGTCACCGGACTCGATGATACGTCAATCCCAAGAGACATTGCGGCGAAGTATTCTCGGCGGATGGATCTTTTGACGAAGGCCTTGCAGCGGCTCGGTTTCCGCGCGCAAAAGCCGTCGGCTGGATTCTTCCTCTATATGCCAGCGCCTAAATCGGCGAAGGGTCCATCCGGCCAGATTAACTTCGATTCGGGCGAGGCTTTTTCGCAGTGGATGATTACCGAGCACCTTATTTCGACTGTGCCCTGGGATGACTGTGGTGCTTTCGTGCGTTTCTCGGTGACCTTTGTCTCGGATACGGGTCAAGCGGGTGAGGCAGCGATTGTGGCTGAGGTTGAACGCCGCCTTTCGGGTTGGAAATTCGAGTTCTGAGGGGTTCTTTTCCGCAACCTTGACACCGATGGTTAAAGTCGGTGTGCTTTTGGTTCTTCGGCCGGATAGCTCAGTTGGTAGAGCAGGGGATTGAAAATCCCCGTGTCGTTGGTTCGATTCCGACTCCGGCCACCTCTTTCGACGCCCGCCTCTGTTTTACGAGGCGGGCGTCGCTTTTAAGACTAAAACCTAAAGGATCAGGAAGTAGGAGTTGGTAACTTTTCTTCCCGCCTCCAGCTTGCCCCTTCCTGCTCACACATATCCTTTAGTCTTTAGTCCTTCGCCTTTAATCTATTCCCTACCTTTATGGTTATCGCCCGAACCGTCGCCGAGCTTCGCCTGGCTGTCGCTGCTGCACGTAAGGCGGGTAAAACTATCGGACTAGTGCCGACGATGGGGTGCCTGCATGCAGGTCACCTCGCTTTAGTCGACCTTGCTCGACGCGAGGCAACGTGCTGTGTGGTTTCTATCTTTGTGAACCCAAGTCAGTTTGGTCCCAAGGAAGACTTTTCAAAATACCCGCGCCCGTTTGCTGAGGATTGTCGTCTTTGCGAAGGACGTGGCGTCGACGTCATCTTTGCTCCCGGTGCAGATTTTTATCCGACCGAGCACTCCACTTGGGTTAACGAAGAGGCTGTCTCCAAAGGTCTTTGTGGTGAGTTCCGTCCGGGACATTTCCGCGGCGTAGCGACAGTCGTCCTAAAGCTTCTCAACAGTTGCTCGCCAGATGTAGCTATCTTTGGCCGCAAAGATCTGCAACAACTCGCGGTGATTCAGCGTATGGTACGCGACTTAGACGTGCCGGTACGTATCGTGGCAGCTCCCACCGAACGCGAAGCCGATGGTTTAGCGATGAGTTCGCGGAACCGCTACCTTGCTCCCGAAGACCGTGCGCGAGCACGTGTTATTTCGGAAGCATTACGACGTGTCCAAGCCCTCGTTGTAGCCGGGGAGCACCAAGCATCTGTATTACTTGCGGCGGCGACGCGTCAACTTGCCGATGAGACCGCGTTTCGTTTGCAGTATATTGCCATTATTGACCCTGACACATTACAGCCTGTCGAGGCGGTTACACATGGATCTAGTATTATCGCTGTTGCCGGCTTCTTAGGCGAAACCCGGCTGATTGATAACGTCGACTTGTAGTCAGTTCGTTAATTTTGGGGCAGAAATCGACTTCCCTGGGTTGAAACTTCGAAGCATGTACTGAAGTAATTTTTCACGGTTATAGCTCTTGTTCTGCATCCAAGAGGCCATGGCCTTTACGAGGTCGCTTTCTGGAAATGAATAATGGGCGAGGAGTGGACGGAACCAATCCGAGCTAAACTCATTCGCAATCATGACAACCGACACGTCTTTGGGTATGCTAAGCCCCTTGCTCGTCAGGTATGATGTTCCCGTAAGACAGCTATGCCAGTCGAGGAATATAATCGCCGTCGGGACTTCGGCTTGCTCCCATGCTCGCTCCATTATCCGCCAGACGGCCTCAGGTGTGTGGCTTGTACTTGTTGGTAATTGAATAAGTTGATTAAAATTAATCTCATGCCGACTGAGTACTGCGCTGTAAGTTTCGCGCATTTTCGCAACTAAAGCTGGGTGGCGCTGCCCGAGTGGAATTAGGAAGCTTTTATGACCGAGGCGTACGAGTTTTTCGAGGGCATCTTCAACCACGCGTGGACTATCTATGCCGATAACCGGTATCGGTAATTCACCTGCGTTTCCGCCTAAGAAGCAGACAGGAATGCCTGTGGACAGTGCCCACTTCCCGATGACTTCACGTCCGTAGACGATAATGATGCGACTGATTTGATTTCCGACTAGAAGGCTCTCCCAATTTTTTCGCGGAGTTTTAACGTCATAAAAGTCGACATCCGCATATTGCATTAACCATCCATGACGGTTCATGTCATGGCTGATACCCTGGATAATATTAATGGTGACTTTGCTGAGAGACTGAATGCCCCCCGGGGGCGTTATGAGCAACACACGCTTCACAGCCCCTGAGTTGCGACTCGCCGCCGAGGGTATTTTTTGAATACGGAAGCGCTTGCGCCCACCCCTGCTCGAGAGAATACCTTTCGCTACTAAGCGATCAATAGCTGCAGAGAGAGTTGGGACGCTGACTTGCAGTTCTTGCGCGAGTGAACGTAAGCCAGGAAGGATTTCGGGCCATTTCCCGGAGTTAATCTCGGTCGATAAGGCGGCTTCGACTTGGTCGATTAAGCTTCGTTTCTCAAGGGGCATCCCGTCTTTTATAACTACGTCTGTACAAGTTAAAGATACAACTGCTGGGCAAGTTTGTTTAGCAGACGAACTGGCGACTTGTTGTCGACCAACAAGGCCTAGAACTAGAAATTCCGATTAGTTTTTATGCTAAAAGTTCTTTGACGACTTTGGCCGGTTCGACCCCGGTAAGACGCTGATCGAGACCTTGATAGCGGAAGTGAAATTTTTCGTGGTCCAGGCCAATCTGATTGAGAATCGTGGCATGCAAATCGCGGATATGAACGGGGTCTTTCACGATATCGTAGGACAGTTCATCTGTCTCGCCGTGGACGTAGCCTGGCTTCACGCCGCCGCC
>CANHHS010000034.1 GCA_947460445.1 Opitutia bacterium
GCTTGAGCCATCTGCCTGACAGATAGTGGCCGTATGGCGAAGGTCATGAAGTCCTCGGGCGTACCATCCGCCACTCGCCCATTGGTCGTTATTTACAGGGGAACGGAAAGCATCGAGGTTAACAGGTGCCGCGAGGAGCTCTTTGCCGTTTCGCTGATAACTAACGAGCGCACCCGTTTGGCGATCGAAGCTAGCTGTCCAGCCTGACAGTCCGATGGTGACGCGATTACCCGTTGTCTTCATTTCTGGCACTTGGGCGGTAGTGATGATGCTAGGCTTTTCTCCGTTGATGTTAAGTGCGACTGTGCCGCGGCTCATGAGTGTGCCTGCCTTGGCCCACGCATAGTCTTTGGCGAGATGGAATTCCACTTCTACGTGATACTCAGCGCCAGGTTGTTTCTGTGGTGCGGAGAGTTCTGTGGGAATCGCTACTGCGACCACGCTTTGTGGCGCGCATTGCGGTGCGGCCGACGTAATAGACTTTATGATTTTTCCGTCTTCGCGGAGATTCCAGGTTAGACGGTAATCAGACAGGTCCTTGAAGAAGTATTTATTGCGAATGAGTATGAGGCCTTCGGCGCTCAAGCCATCCACGACTGCGCTCGCGAAGGTTTGACGTGCCTCGTACCAAGCTGGCTTTGGGGTGCGGTCAGCAAAGACGACGCCCTTGACGATGAAGAGGCCATCGTTCGGGTTATCCCCGAATTCCCCGCCATAATTTTCGCGGCGGATACCATCGCGAACGGTATAAAGCGTTTGATCCTGCCACTCCCAAATGCCACCACCGATGACATTATCGGAAGACTCAATAGCAGCTTGGTAGTCCGCAAGATTTCCATTCCCATTATTCATCATGTGGGCGTATTCGCAGATATAGAACGGCTTCTTGCGATTTTTGTTGGCGGCGAGATCGCGCACCCAGCCAACCCCGGGGTACATGGTGCTATCGAGATCGCAGAACGAACTATTGCGCTCATAGTGCGTCGGACGGGATGTATCGATGGCTTTGAGGGCGGTGTGTGCGGCCTCGAAGTTCTTACCTGGACCTGCTTCATTCCCAAGTGACCAAATGACGATCGATGGGTGCGTCTTATCGCGTTCTACCATCGCAACTACACGTTCCACGTGGGCTTTTTCCCATTCTTTGGGATGCGAAAGCGATTGCTCGCCATAGTAGTAGCCGTGCGACTCGATATTGGCTTCATCGACTAAGTAAATGCCATGGATATCACAGAGATAGTACCAGTAAGGGTCGTTAGGGTAGTGAGACGTACGGACGTGGTTCATGTTCGCTGTCTTTAGACGAACAATATCCAAGAACATGCTTTCACGTGAAACCGCATGGCCCGTTTCTGGCATATGCTCATGTCGATTAGTGCCCTTCAATTTAACCGGTTGTCCGTTAACTAAGAAACGGGGGCCTTTGATTTCAACTTCGCGAAAACCGAGATTACAGGAGACTGCCTCCGTAACGAGACCATCGGCTTCAGCTTGAGTAACCGAGAGTGTATAGAGATTGGGGACTTCTGCTGACCAAAGCATGGGTGCCTTGGCAGGGATATTTAAAGCCACAGAGACTTCAGCGCCGGGTGCGATGGTAACCTCTTTGCTCGCAGGTGAAGCGCCAGGGAAGGGCTTGCCGTCGCGTTCAAGCACGGAAGCGGTCACTGTGCGCTTAGCCGGCTTATCAGTTAAGTTACGAAGTGTTGCGGATACTTTAACGGTCGCGTCCTGGTACGTCGCATCGAGGTCGGTTAAGGCCGCAAGGTCTCGAATCTGTACTGTCGGACGTGCGCGGAGCGCGACAGACCGGAAGATGCCGCTGAGGCGCCACATGTCTTGGCACTCAAGGTAGCTGCCATCACTTAGACGATAGACTTCTGCCGCCACCGTATTTTTGCCTGACTGTAAGTAATCGGTAATATCAAAAACTGCTGGCGTGCGACTGTCTTTAGAGAAGCCGACATACTTTCCGTTTATCCAAAGATAAAAGAAAGAGTCGACCCCATCAAAGTGAATGAAGATCCGTTGACCTTTCCAATTGGCAGGCACTTCGAACTCTCGACGGTACGATCCCACAGGATTACGGTTTTCGTATGTGACATAGTTTTTGGGCGGTTCGCCCATGACTTTTGGCCAATCGCGCTTAAAGATATACTGTTGATTCACGTAAACGGGGACATCGTACCCCTGAGTTTGCCAGCAAGAAGGAACTGTAATCGTTTTCCATTTGGAAACATCGAAAGAGGGTTTTTCAAAGCCGACCGGGCGTTGCTCAGGACGTTTAACCCAATTAAATTTCCACTCGCCATCGAGTGAAAGGTGCCAGGGAGAGGTATCGGGCAAAATACCTAACGAACTCGCTTGGCTCGGAAATGAGCCGAGAATCGACGTGGGTCGCTCTTTGTTGAGCGACAAATTTTGCTCCTGCTCCCATTCTTTGCCGGTGGGTTCAGCGGCAATAATATGGGTAGAGGCGATCAGTAGGCCAAATAGGCAAGACAGACGGAGCGAGTTCATGCTTCGCCGAATCTGCCTTAGTTTTTTGGCATAGCAAGCCGTGGTCTTTCACAACCTACTGCCCTAAAAATGGCTCTTTAGACAGATAAACCCGGCAATCTTTAATTCGGCCATTCGCCATGTCTTGGCGTGGCTGTAATCGTAAGCCTGTTAGCGTTTGTGACGAACCAAGGTCTAAGATGACGAGATGGGGGTGTTTCGGGGCAGTGCCCTGCCAGCGCGTGTGCCAATAGGTTGTTGGCTGTAAATCAAAGATATTATCTGCCGAACCATTTTCGGATTCGAGCTCTTCGCTGTCAGCAAAGGCCGTCTTCCAACTTGTTCGCGGAATATTCGTTCCATTTGTACCAACAGCCTCTAGTTCAGCGAGTGTCGCGTAAGCTTGGTCGTCGTGAGCGGAGAGCACCTCGAGGGCAAGGTAGCGACCGGTGGCAGGTTTGCTGAAATTAATCTCCTGCCAATCAGTTCCAGGTGCAAGCTGTGCGCCGGCTACCAGGTTTTCTTCGATCAACTTAATCTGTTGTGCGGGCTTTCGGTGGGCCCGGCTCATGCCTTCGTTGCGCACTTCATCTAAGATGGGAGTATTCAGTCCTGCGAGTGTCGGTTCAGTTGGGCCAACGAAATCTAAGACAACTACATCATTGTCGCCTTCTCTAAGCCAGCAGCCAGGAAGGAACATTGTCTGGGTTGGCCCAATATTCCAGAAGCGGCCGAGGTTATGTCCATTGACCCAGAGCACGCCTTTACTCCAGCCGCGTACATCCAACCAAGTGTCTTTGTTGGCTGCGGCCTTAAAGGTGCCGTGCCAAAAAGCAGGACCTTTCACCGTTTCATTTTTCCAGTGCAAGTTACTCGGAGGTGTTGATTCGAGTGAAAGACCTGCGAAGGTCCAATCTGTTAGCTGAATGGTTGCCCCTTTGGTGTTTTTCAGAGCAGCTTTCGTGAATCCTTTTCGGTCATGGAGTTGTCCGCCATAGTTTACGCGGCCCATTGCTTCTACGAGCACATCAAGCCGTGCGGGTCGTGAGAGATTCGGCAGCCCGATATTTGTATCTCCTATTCTCCGGTCGACTTTGCCGACAAGATTTCCGTCAACAAAAACCCAAGCAAAGTCGTGAAGCTCGGAGAGTTGCAGTGAGAAATCGTTCCCTGCGGGTATAGTTGCGGAATAAACCGCAAAGCCGAGCCCGAGGCCATTTGCTTCAAATGTCAGCGGCCCTTTATTAGCGATAGTTTTCGCACGCGGTAAGTTGGAAAAAATAGAAGTGCTTTCGGTAAGGCGCACTTGGGTAATCGTTTGGATCGGAATGCCTGCGGGCGGATCGGGGATGGTTTCGCCAGGGTTTAAGAACTGAGCGAACAGCTTGCGCATCGCATCAAATTTCTCAGTACGATTACCTTGTTCGCCGATCGGAGCGTCGTAGTCATAACTACTCGTTTGAGGTACATAGGGGGGGCTATTGGCGCCTGACCATAGACCAAAAGTCGTCCCACCATGTGCCATGTACATGCTAAATGAACCGCGTTGCTCGAGCATCCAGCGCAAGTCTGCGAGCATTCGGTCGGTGGGTCCGCGGTGGTGTGGCTTGCCCCAGCTGTCGAACCAGCCTGGGTAAAACTCGCCACACATCAATGGCCCGACTGCACGATTCTTTCGCAATGACGCAAAAGCGTCCTTGGGATTACTCCCGAAGTTCACGACGCTAAAAATATCTTCGCGCGCGTCGTTGCGCATTTGGCTAGGACCGTCGCAATGAAAGAGGGGCACAGTGAAGCCAGCAGTCAGAAGTTGGTCGCGGACCTGACCCATATAGACTTTGTCGCTGCCGTAGCTGCCGTATTCATTTTCAACTTGGACCATCAGGATGGGTCCGCCTTGCGTCACTTGAAGAGGGGTTAACACGCGGCCAACTTCTTTAAGCCAACGTCCTGCCGGTATCATGTAGGCGGGATCGGGTGTACGTAGGAATTTTCGGTCGCTGGGCCCATCGCGCAGTAACCACCAGGGGAAGCCGCCAAACTCCCATTCTGCGCAGACATAAGGCCCAGGCCGCAAAATGACATAGAGTCCTTGTCGTTGAGCCTCGCGACAAAACTCAGCAGCATCGCGATCTTCGGACCAGTTGAAGTTCCCAGGTGTTGATTCGTGAAAGTTCCAAAAAAGGTAGGCGCAAACGGTGTTGAATCCCGCCGCACGTACCATGGCAAGTCGATGCGCCCAATACGCCCGCGGGATTCTTGCCATATGTACTTCCGCGCAACGAATGATAAAGGGCTGCCCTTTGAGCAAAAAATCTTTTTCGCCGATAGCGAAAGGTACTGTGTTATTCGAGGTGGCTAGCCAAGGCGGTGTCGCACCTTGCGCTGGTGAGATAAAAAATAGGCATATGAAAACTAAGAAGACACGACTCATGTGACTGTCATGTGGACACTCTTTTCGCTAAGGTGTTCCACTTAGCGCTTAGACAAGCGCAGGGAGAGCGACCGGCCATGGGCATCAAGCTTTTCCATCTGTGCAAAGGCCTCGACGACGGCCGCCGCGCGTTTGGCAGAGGCTTTATCATAGCGCACTATACTCGTGCGACGCAGGAAGTCGGTGACGCGCAGGCCACTAAAGAAGCGCCCCGTACCGCCCGTTGGGAGCGTGTGGCTAGGACCAGCGGTAAAGTCGCCGATAACTGTCGGGGTATACGCTCCCAGTAGCTGAGCGCCTGCCGTGGTAATGGCTTTGGAAAGCGCCTGCATCTTTCGCTCCGCAATGAGCAGCTGAAGGTGTTCAGGGGCAACTCGATTGGCGACTGCAGCTGCATCTTCAATTTTCGGGACGATGATTATCAGGAGTCGTTCGCTGAGAATGCGACGAATTTTCTCCCCATGGGCGAGTCCAGCGCACTGAGATATTGCTGATCGCTCGCAAGCAGAAGCCAACGCTTCGTCGTCTGTCACCAGGTAAAGTTTTTCTTTCCCGCTGCCATGCTCTGCTTGTGCGCAGAGATCGGCGCCAACCCATTCTGGATTCGCTGTTTTATCAGCGATAATCATGACTTCACTTGGACCAGGTAAGAGATCGATGCCGACGAGGCCGAAGAGTTGTCGTTTTGCTTCAGTTACGTACGCATTGCCGGGACCAAAGATTTTATCGACCGATGGAATGCTAGCTGTGCCAAGGGCCATGGCGGCGATTGCTTGTGCTCCGCCGACGACATAAACTTCTTTGACGCCGCAAATGGAGAGGGTCGCCAGTAAATCTGAATTAATCTTCCCTTCAGCATTCGGAGGCGTGCAGGCCACGAGGTGCGGCACGCCCGCAACTTGTGCCGGAATGGCTGACATGATGACGCTTGAGACAAGCGGGGCCTGTCCTCCAGGAATATAAAGCCCGCAGCGCTGAATGGGCAGATGGCGTTCGCCCACTTGCGCACCGTGCGGATTACGCGCGAGCCAAGATTTGGGAAGCGTGCGCTTGTGAAAGTCACGCACGCAACGGATCGCTTCATCGATGGCTTTGCGACGTTCGGGAGTCAGGGCTTTGACTGCACGAAGCATATGTTCTTCGGGCACGCGCAACTGCCGGACGTTTAATTTAGCGTGGTCGAACCGGGCTGTATGATAGAGTACTGCGACATCGCCGCGCGTGCGCACATCGGCAATAATTTCTGAAACAACTTGTCGGACGGACAGCTCCGCCTCCCCGTTGCCGACAAAAGTAGATAATCGCGCGTCGAAATCGCGATCCGTGCGGCGCAGAACGGCCATTGCTTAGCGGACAGGGAACGTGAACGAGTCCTGGTTGATCTCGCCGTTGATGATCACTTTGTCGAAGACAAACGTGCCAGCTACTTTGCCGTCTTGGCGGATGCTTACTTTCTTAGATACACGCACGCCATCGACTAACATGGTTTCTTCTTCGACTTGACGCTGGAATGTCGCATCGGATTGCGGGATATCTGTCGCAACGAGCGCAAAAGTCTCTGCGTCGAAATGGCGAACGGATTTGTAGCCGCTCTTGTAAGCATACTCGAGCGAGTAAACTTTGTGCCCCTCGACAGTTGTAGTTTCTTTGAGGGTTACTTTGCCGTCATCAGGACCTTTAAAGAAAGCTAAGTCGCTGCGCGCCATGTCGCTGAGTCGCTCAGCGATTTCGTGCGGCAGTGGTTTAGCGCTGTCGGACTGACCAGTGGTTAATTCAGCCCTGCGAGTCCATGCCTCGAGGCCGTTGCTCACGACGGAAATTTCGACCGTAAATTCTTTATCATAGCGGAGCTCGCGACGTTTTCCGCCCGCAGCGACTTCAATGATAAAGCTTTGTCCAGCCTTGCCATCTGCATCGATAACTTTGCCTTCATAATGAATAGAAGCAACACGGTCCAAGAATCCAGTGTCCTTCGCAATCGCGCCACGTGCTTTCTTGATAACGTCACCCGCGTCGAGTGCGGCAAAGGCTTGCGAAGTGAATGCTACGAGGGTCGCCGCAGTGAGGGCAAGCAGTCGGACAGGGGAGGCCATAGGGCAATCACTGTTGGGATTGTGCCCTTGGGACGCAAGCCTCGGAGCGTTTAGCCCCCTTGCTGGGCTGCTAAAATAAGGTCTGAAGTCTCAGCTTTTCCCTCATAAAGCGCCTTGCCGACGATGCTGCCGATTAGGTTGGGGCACTCGCGTGCGAGTTGAGCTAGGCGGACGATATCCTCTCGCCCAGAAACGCCACCTGAAGCAATGACGTCGGCACTGCACGCTTTCAGCATTTCGCGAAGCGAACCCCAATTCGGCCCCTTGAGCATGCCGTCTGTGGCGATGTCCGTAAAAATGACAGTACTCACGCCGAGATCTGCCGCTGTCTGGGCGAGATCAATGGCGCGAAGCGCGGTAACGTCTTTCCAGCCCTTCACCGCAACTAAGCCATCCTTCGCATCAATGCCTAACGCAAGTCGTGGGCCATGCGCTTGTGCGATCTCTTTCAGAAAAGACGGATCGGATGCGGCCCGCGTTCCCAAAATAATGCGCGAGGCGCCTGCTGCGAGTGCGGCTTCAGCAGATGCCCGGTCACGTAGTCCGCCGCCGAATTGGACCTTGGCTCCAAGTGATGCGATGCGTTTTAGAATTTCTAAATTACGTGGGGTGCCTTCAAATGCGCCGTCGAGATCTACGACATGTATCCATGTAGCGCCTGCTTTTATAAAACGGCGAGCGGGCTCCACGGGGTCATCAAAATAATCCGTTCGGGCGTCGTCTTTTCCTTGTGAGAGTCGAACGCAGCGACCGCCGCGAATATCAATGGCAGGGTAGATGAGCATGCTCTTTAGGCGCGCCGAGCTTTTGGTGCGGGCGTGATGACTGGCTTGGCGCCTTCAAGAATAACTTTGTCGTTAAGTGTAACCGTTGAGCCTGCCTCAGGTGGCGCGTACATGGTTTCGAGCAACACGCCCTCGAGAATGGATCGTAGACCGCGGGCACCCGTCCCTAAGATACACGCACGCTTAGCGATAGCCTCCATGGCACCAGGTGCAAAAACGAGATCGACTCCAGAAAGCGCGAGGAGCTTTCGATACTGATGTACTGCGGCATGTTTTGGTTCGGTGAGTACGCGCACGAGGTCTGCCTCGGTGAGTTGCGACAGTACTGAAATAACCGGTAAGCGTCCGATAAATTCAGGAATCATACCGAAAGAGAAAAGGTCTTCAGGTTGCAACGCCGACATCACCGCATCAGCCGTCATAGGTTCGCCATCAGATGTGTTGTCGAAGCCGAGCACCTTGTGGCGTGCTCTCCGCGACACAATTTTATCAAGGCCAACAAAGGCTCCACCGCAAATGAACAGGATATCCGAAGTGTCGACGCGGATGCAGGCTTGATCGGGGTGTTTGCGGCCTCCAGCAGGCGGCACATTGCAAATCGTGCCCTCGAGTATTTTTAGTAAAGCTTGTTGCACGCCTTCCCCTGAGACGTCGCGGGTGAGCGAAGGTGAGTCCGACTTTCTGCCAACTTTATCAATCTCATCAATAAAGACGATGCCGCGCTCAGCCTTCGCCACGTTCATGTCGCAGGATTGAAGGAGTCGGAGAATAATATTCTCCACGTCTTCGCCGACATAACCGGCTTCGGTTAAGGTTGTCGCATCGGCAATTGCGAAGGGCACATCGAGTGCGCGAGCGAGTGTGCGTGCTAAGAGCGTTTTGCCGCAGCCCGTCGGGCCAATCAGCAGCACATTACTCTTGTCGAGCTCAACGCCGACTAAATCTTTTTCTAATTTTAGTCCTGCACCGAGACGATCATTCAGGCGCTTATAATGGTTGTGGACGGCTACCGAGAGGACTTTTTTGGCGTGTGACTGGCCAATGACATGTAAGTCGAGTTCGGCGCGCAGTGCCTCCGGCGTGATAATTTTCACCGGTGGCAATGGTTCAGGTTTGGCTGCTTCTTGGGCTACTGGACCTGTAGAGCCTGCGGAAGATTTAGCCCGCGGCTTTCCGCGTTCGCGGTCGAGAAGTTGATCACACGTTGCCACGCAGCTGTCGCAAATGCCCACGCCGCCTGGCCCTGCGATTAGCTTTCCGACGACGGCCGCTGGCTTGCCGCAGAAGGAACATGCCTCGGCGCGATCGGCCATTGTTTAAGCCTTCTCCGGACGAGGAGGTACCACGACGTCGACGAGCCCGTAAGCCTTTGCTTCGTCGGCTGTCAGGTAATAGTCGCGATCAGAATCTTTCTGCACTTGTTCGGCGGTCTTGCCGCTATGGCGTGCCAAGGTGGTATTTAAAATATCCCGCCAGCGGAGAATTTCTTTGGCTGCAATTGAGATATCAGAAGTCTGGCCGCCAGCTCCACCTGATGGCTGATGGATCATGACTCGCGAATTTGGGAGTGCGAAGCGTTTGCCCTTGGCGCCTGCGGCGAGCAACACGGTTGCCATGCTCGCAGCGCTTCCGAGGCAGTAAGTGTGCACTTCGCAGGGAATGAAATTCATGGTGTCATAAATTGCCATGCCCGCGGTGACCGAACCGCCGGGTGAGTTGATGTAAAGCGAGATAGGCTTTTTAGGATCTTCCATCTGCAAGAAGAGCATCTGGGCGATGACAGCATTCGCTACCTCGTCGTAAATCGGAGCGCCTAGGAAGATGATGCGATCTTTAAGGAGGCGACTATAGATATCCCAAGAACGCTCTCCGCGGGCATCTCGTTCAACGACGTTTGGGATAATGTAACTCATGTTGTTTAGGTTAAGTGAATCTGGCGCCTGTGTCAGCCTTGCTTCTCTGCGGGCTGGGCTGGGAGAGTTCCGCCTGCAAGAATGAGGTCTAAGGCCTTGTTGAGCAAGGTGTCGCGTTGGATCAGGATCAGTTGGTCGCGGTCTTTTGCAATTTTTTCTGGGGCCGTACGCGTAGCGTAAGCAGCACGTACCACCGCTTGCCCGAGTTCTTCTTGGGTGACAGCTAATTTTTCTTCACGGGCAATTTGTGCGAGGACGATTTGGGTGCGGACGCGTGTCGCTGCAGCCTTGCGGGAGTCAGCCATAATTTGGTCACGGTCTTTTTCGAGCGACTCAGGTGTCGCGCCACCGCGGACGCGCAAGTTGGCGTATTCCATGAAGAGGTCATATGTTTCACGTTCTACCGCAGACTCTGGAAGAGGGAATTCGACTCCCTTTAAAAGCAAGTCGAGCGCTTCTTCGCGACGCTTGCCCTCGGCCTGTTGGCGGCGTTGGCCTTCGAGGCCTTTGCGAACTTGCTCGAGCAAATCAGCTTTATCTTTTGCGCCTACAGATTGGATGAAGGCATCATCGAGCTCCGGAAGTTTGCGGGTGCGAACTTCTGAGATGGTCACGGCGTAGCTCGCTTGTTTTCCGCGTAGCGCTTCTTGAGTGTGGTCAGCAGGGAAAGTGTGTTCGACGCTACGGGCGTCGCCAGCTTTCATGCCAACTAAGGCCTTGGCGATGCTTGGGATGAGGGCGAGGTCACTTTCGGCACCCGCTTCTTCCCAAGTCGATTCTGCTTGGCCAAGGAGGCCTGCCTCAGGCGCAATTTCAGTTAAGGGTTTTCCGTTGATGGTGCCGCTATAACTTAGGCGAACGTAATCGGCTTTGGCTGCGGCTGATTCAGTTTTTTCGAAGGTCGCACGTTGGGCACGGATTTGGTCAATTTGCGTTTGAACATCCGTATCTGTGACGGGATCCATTTTGGCCTCTACTTTTATGGTGCGCCACTTCGGGGTGGCAAATTCAGGGAGGACATCGATCTCGAAGTGGAGCACTGCATCTTTACCTTCGGCGGTGTCGTCTTGGTTAGCGGAGACCAAGGAATAAACTTTTACGCGTTCATCCGCGCGCACTTTATCGTAGCCTTCGCTGAGAATACGCTGGCGAGTTTCTTTAGTGATATCTGCAGCATACCGCGAACGAACCATTGCCTCGGGGGCTTTGCCGGGCCGGAAGCCAGGAAGGCGAGCCTCCTTGGCAAATTGTTTCAAGACAGCCGTTTCGCTGGCAGCGACGTCGGCGGCAGGTACCGTCACCGTGACGGTGCGGCGGGTGGGAGTGGACTCTTTGATTTTGATATTCACGGCTTTGGGTACGGTAGGCTCCTTTGCCAAGTTGGCTCGGGGGGAAGGTCGGAAGAAAGCGACCCCGGGGTTCGGGTCAAACTACTAAAGTAGGTAAGACCGAGAAGAGCCCGAAGGTATCGATAACTGGCTTACTTTGAAAGCGTGGCCATCTTTGCCTTGAGGTGGGGCATCACGCAAGGTGGGACGAAGTCGGCGGCGGCGGCTATGCGGTGGCGGGCGATGTCCTTCACGAAAGAGGAAGAGGTCACAAACTGCTCTTTGCTTGGCATAAGCACGACGGTCTCGATTTCCGGGGCTAGCAGTCGGTTGGCATGGGCTAAGTCGAACTCGAATTCAAAGTCACTGAACTTACGTAGGCCTCGGATGATGACGGCCGCGCCCCGCGAACGGGCGAACTCTGCGGTGAGTCCACTGAGTGTTTCCACGGAAACGTTGGGTAAATCGCTGCACGCCTCGCGAGCCATTGCCAGTCGCTCATCGAGTGAAAACCAAGGAGACTTGGAGTCGCTGGGTGCAACGGCGACCATGACGTGGTCGAAGATATGTCCAGCGCGGCGAAGTACATCGATGTGTCCCAGGGTAATGGGATCGAAGGTTCCGGGGTAGACGGCGATACGGCGGTTGACGGACATCGTTTAGCGTTGCCCGTTATACTCACTCCAAGGCATCCTTGCCGCAAGCCCGCATGAGCCTTTTGCGTCATCTTCCGAACATTCTGACCATTGCCCGAATCCCTGCGGTCGGTTTGATTGCTTTATGGACTTATTGGGCAGGGCCTTGGGCTTCCGCTGCCTTAGCCCTTTTCATTGCGGCAGCCGTCACGGACTTATTGGATGGCTGGGTGGCGCGCAAAGTCGGGGCGGTTTCTGACTTCGGTCGTTTGCTAGATGCGCTGGTGGATAAAATTTTCATCCTTGGGTTACTGGTCGCCTTACTGGCGCTTGACTGTCTGCCAGTTTGCTCGATTTCCCCGTTGGATCATTCCGTGCAAGCTGCCTCCATCGAGAGCCGGATGTTCGTCGCTGCAGGAATCTTTTTAATTCTTTGCCGGGAATTTCTGATTACTGGCTTACGTTTAGTTGCGGCTGCTAAAGGACAAGTGCTCGAGGCTGAAGGCTGGGGAAAACTTAAAACCTTCCTGCAGATTCTGGCCATCGGACATTTGATTGGATTGCGCGCCTACGAGACACATTGGAATTTATCGGCAGAGTGGCATGGTCATTGGGAGATTATTATTATGGCGCTCTTCTGGGCCTCGGTAGCGATCACTGTCTGGTCAGGTGCTGTCTATCTCTTTAGGCACCGCCGCCATCTTCCCGGCGTTTCATGATTATCGGTATCGCCACCCTGGGTCCTTTTGGACGGTTGCCCGCCCCAGGGACTTGGGGGTCAGCTCTGGGGGTCCTGTGGTGGGTTTATGTCGTGCACCCTCTAACCGCAGGTCGAGCCGGCTACCATGAAGCATCCTTTGACCTTTTAGTTATCCTTGCGGCTGTCTGCTTTTGTGGGGCCGCCGCCGCGCTCATTGGTCGTAAAGATCCCTCGGAAGTTATCTTAGACGAATTTGCGTGTATGCCCTTGGCATTAGCGGGTTTGCAACACGTCAGCTGGCCTTGGATTCTGGCCTATTTCCTGCTCTTTCGCCTCCTAGATATCACCAAGCCGTTTGGCATCCGCCGCCTCGAAAAGTTGCCAGGAGGCATTGGAATTGTTGCCGACGATGTTGCTGCGGCATTGTTGACCAATGGCATTCTCCACGTTGTTCGATTATTCGTTTAAGAAGGTGCACGGTGGACGCTTGTTGGCTCTCTCCAAAAAAATCTTTTTTACACAAAGTCTCTCTTTCCCTGTTGACCAGCGGGTTTCGAGACGGTTTATCTTTTTTACTGGCTAACGCTGGTATCCCAAACATCACCCCCCAACCCATACAATACACATGAATAAAGCTGATCTGATTGCCGAAGTCCAAAAGACCCTCGGCGAAGAAACCACCAAAGCCGGCGCTGAACGCGCTGTTGACGCAGTTGTTGCTGCCCTCGAAAAAGGCATCATCAAAAACGGCGGCGTCCAAATCATTGGCTTCGGTAACTTCACTGTTTCCAAGCGCGCTGCTCGCGACGGCATCAACCCTGCAACTGGCGCCAAGATTAAGATCAAGGCTTCCAAGGGTGTGAAGTTCAAGGCTGGCGCTGCCCTTAAGAAGGCAGTGAACAAGTAATCTTCGGATTACCTGTCCTAAAACGACCCCGCGGAAACGCGGGGTTTTTTTGTGCCCTAGGGTTTTCGTTGCTCCGCCTTGCTCCGTGCAGGGCTTTCCGTTAGATTACCTCCGTCGTGACACAGCCTTTTCAATACCAAGAACCTTTTCCTTTAGGACCTGATACGACGAAGTATCGCTTACTCACGCGCGAGCACGTCTCCGTGAA
>CANHHS010000035.1 GCA_947460445.1 Opitutia bacterium
CCAGGGATGCAAATTCGCAAAGTCGGTAACACATTAGTGCCTTACAAGGCTCCTAAGAGTATCGGCAGCTTCCACCGTCACTGGGGCAACTTTGCACACAAAGTGCGCGTGCTAACTTACCTTGAGCGCCTTGGCAAAGACGGCGTACGTCGCATGGCGGCAATGTCTGTGCTGTCAGCACGTTACCTCTTCCAGCGACTACGCAAGACCTACCCTTCACTGCCAACCGCTGCTGCAGACATCCCTCGGATGCACGAGTTCATCCTCACACTCACCGATGATGACTTTAAGAAGATTGAAGCTGTAGGCGTCCCGCGTGCATCGGCTATTGGACGTGTGGGCAAACTCTTCCTCGATTTCGGATACCATGCACCCACGGTCGCATTCCCGGAAGCCTTTGGTCTCATGATTGAGCCCACCGAATCCTACACTAAGTCCGAACTCGATCGCTTCGCTGAATCCGTTGAGGGAATTATTGAACTCATTCGTCAAGACGCCCGCGTCCTCGTTGCGGCACCACGCTTCACACCCATTGATCGCGTGGATGATGTAACAGCCAACCGGAATCTCGTACTTTCTGAAAAGTTAACGAAGCTTCCTGTGGTCATTCCCAATCGCGTCTCACCGACTGTACTCAATCAGCTCCCCGTGGCCGAGATTCGTAAGAAAATTCTCGCGACCGTTGGCTAAAAGTATCGCCCCAGGATTGTAACCGTTTCGGCATAAACTCTTAACGAGAGTTTGGCATTATGCCTTAATGCCTAATCAAGAGCAGCTGACGCTAAAACCCAGCCTTGGTAAGCTCGCCCCAATCGCAGACTATATTTTCGGGCTAAATGCTTTCACGGAAGCGCTGCAAAGGGCAAATGGTTCGGGCAACGGTTTTGTTGACGCCGCCCTGAAAGAGTTCGGCATCCATGCGACGTGGACAGATAACGATCTCGCGCGCATCCCCCGCGAGGGACCACTGATTGTCGCATGCAACCACCCGCATGGCGGAGCCGACGGACTTGTCGCTCTTCATTTACTACTACGCGCACGTCCAGATACGCGCGTCATGGCCAATCATCTTCTGAGCAACGTGGCCGGCATGCGCCCTTGGCTTATTCAAGTGAATCCGTTCGGAACGTCCGCTGATACAAACCTATCAGGTATGCGAAAGGCTTTAGGGCACCTCCATGCAGGTGGATGCTTACTCATTTTCCCAGCCGGACAGGTCGCATCCCTTAAGCCGCTAGAACGAGTCGTGCGGGATAGCCACTGGACGCCCCATATGGTCCGTTTAGCAAAAATCGCTAAAGCCAGCATCCTTCCGCTACATATTGAAGGAAGAAACCGCGCACGCTTTCAGCTAGCAGGACTTATCCACCCACGCCTGCGCACAGCCATGCTAGTACGCGAGATGCTTGCATTGAGGGGAAAAACTTTGCGACTCCGCTCCGGAAAAGCGATGAGTTGCGAAAAGCTAGCGGAACACGCAACAGACGATGATGCCGCAAAATTTTTGAGACTGCGCTGCGAACTCTTACCTTCACGTCCTGAAGGTGAACGCAAAGAGCGCACCGAAAGCCGCACACTCGCACCAATCATTCCACCCATCGCACCTTCTTTGTTGAAGGCAGAACTCGAAAGCTTACCCGCAGACAGATGCCTCGTGAGTAGTGGCAAAATGCGCGTTTGGCACTTCCAGGGCGACGAGCTGCCACATACCATGCGTGAAATTGGTCGGCTACGTGAAATTACTTTTCGTGCCGTTTCGGAGGGCTCTGGCTTATCCGCCGACATCGACGCCTTTGATGGTTGGTATGATCAAATGGTGCTCTGGGATGATGAGAACTCTGCGATTGTTGGCGGCTATCGCCTTGGTCCAACCGACCGCATCTTACCAAGCAAGGGAAAGCGCGGACTGTACACGAGCACCTTGTTTGATTTTCGAACAGGTTTCTTTGAGCAAATGGACCCAGCCCTTGAGATGGGCCGCTCCTTTATCCGACCAGAATACCAACGTAAGCCCAATGCGCTTCCGCTGCTTTGGCGGGGCATCGGACGCTACGTAGTCAAATACCCACGTTACCACACGCTCTTTGGACCGGTGAGTATCAACCCTGAGTATAGCTCAGCCTCGCGCGAGCTCATGCTCAACTGGCTACGACATAATCGAGCAGCAACCGAACTCACATCACTGGTAAGGGCAAAGAATCCACCAAGGGCTATGCACCTTCGGCCCGCTGACCTCGACTTACTAAAAGACTGCGTCTTCGAACTTGATCATATCAATGGGTTAGTTAGCGAACTTGAGTCGGACGACAAAACGCTCCCCACACTGCTCAAGCACTACCTGAAACTTAATGGTCGTCTGATTGCCTTTAATATCGACGAAAGTTTTGGCGACTGTCTCGACGGATTAATCACGGTCGATTTAATCAAAACAGATCCGAAACTTTTATCTGCGTATTTAGGTGAAGACGGTGCGCGCGCTTTCTTAGACTTCCACGATGCCTAAAAGAACATCGGACTTTAATTAGCTATCATCCCGCCATCCGGGGACCTCGGCGCTCAAAACGACGCCGACCACGCCAAGCACAAAGAGTAGGCTAAATGAGGCGAAGCCCCAGCGCTCTGCCGAGGTAGAGTCCGACGGATCAGCTAGGAGCCAGCCCACCAAAGCGCCCAGCAGCGGCCCAAGGAAGGAGGCGAATCGACCAATCATGCCATAGAAGCCAAAGAAGGCCGCTTCGCGCCCAACGGGTACCAGTGAGGCAAAGTGCGAGCGACTTAATCCCTGCACGCCACCTTGGACGAGTCCGACGGCACCAGCGAGTAACCAAACCCTAGGGAAAGTCGCACCCAATACCGTAACATCGCCTGGCTGCAGCTTCGCGCCATAAACTGCAATCAGCGTATAAACAATCAGGCCGACTATCAGCATACGTACGGCACCAAAACGATGTCCAAGCCAACCAAAGCCAAAGGCCGCAGGCACGCCGATTGCTTGGACGACGAAGAATGCCAGGATTAAATCCCCTTCGCCGTAACCAAGGACAGTACCAAGGTGCGTTGCAGTCGTTTTCACTGCATGCACGCCATCGATATAAAAGATAAAAGCTAACAGGAACCAGCGCAGTTCGAGATTCGACCAAATCTCCCGGGCAGTATCACGCGTGCCCTTCCATGTCTCACGCCATGAAGGTAAAGCAGTAGCCTCAACAGTTGGGCGGAATAATAATGGCAAGGCAAACAGCACCCACCAAATCGCTGCCGCTGGGTAAATCATCCACATGCGCCCGGCAAAGAAACCCATATGTAGTGCAACTAAGATAAGGATCCCTGAAATAAATCCTGCGGAGAAAGCCGCGCCGCTGAGTATGTGGCGGCGCCCAGCGGGGGCACAATCGACCAACATCGAGTCGTAAAACGTCGCTGCAACATAGAACATGGCGGCCGAACCTGCATAGAGCAGCGACGCGCTCAGCCAGCCACCTTCAGGAACCCAGCCGAGCAATGCAGTTAGCAGTGCGCCGACAATGACGGCTAAACGTAAACCGCTTGCACGGAATGCAGGGGACATTGCCAGCTGTCCGAGAAATGGGGCAAAAAAGAAAACGAGTAGACACGGTACTGATTGAGCCAACTTATAAGCGACAGATTCGACCGCCGGATCTAACCCTGCGCCCCAAAAAGCCTTAAACATCCGCGGAAATACCAGCGCGAGAACCACCATCGCGAAGGCTGTGTTCGCAAAGTCATAAAGCACCCAGCGCACAGCGTCTCCCCATTTCCAATCCGACTTCGGTTTGCTCTCGGTCATACCGCATCCAATCCTTCCGAGCCGACAGGCGCAAGACCTCTCAAGCAGGCGCAATCACACCTCGCCCACGTAAACGCACTAAAAGCTCTTGGGCCGCATCCGAACGATTAACAATATAGAGGTGCACACCGGGTGCCCCAGCAGCAAGGAGCTCAACAATCTGCTTCTCTGCCCAATTAAGCCCAACAGCCAATTGGGCTGCTTCATTTTCACCGCACTCAATTAGCTTTGCTTCGAGTTCTTGCGGAATACGCGCATGACTAAGGGAACAGAAATTACGTACCTGTTTCAACGAGCGAACCGGCAAAATCCCAGGGATAATCGGCACAGTCACTCCACTCGCACGAGCATCGGCAACCAATCGAATGTAGTCAGCATTATCGAAAAAGAGCTGTGTAGTTACAAAATCAGCACCTGCTTTTACCTTATGTGCAAACCAGCGCAGATCACTTGCTGCATCGGGCGAGTCTGGGTGCCGTTCAGGAAACCCAGCAACGCCAACCGACAAGCGATTTCCAAGACGCGTGCGGATGAGATTAACAAGCTCGGAGGCGTAGCGCAGACCCTGGGGATGTGGCGTAAAACCTGTAGCACCCTTGGGAGGGTCGCCTCGTAACGCGAGAATACCTGAAAAACCGGCCGCAACATACTGGTCAACCAAGCCTTCGAGCTCAGAGCGGCTATGCCCAACACACGTTAGGTGAGCAACGACGGCATATCCCAAGGCCTTAAGTTCACGGCCAGCGGTCAACGTTGTTTCGCGTGTCGTTCCGCCTGCACCATAGGTAATCGAAGCTAAATCAATACCGAGTGGACGCAACTTCGCTGCCTCGATCAACATTTGCGCAGTGCCTTCCGCCGTCTTGGGCGGGAAAAACTCCACCGAGACCGTGGGTCGCGGGGAGTGTAAACGCTGCAAAAACTCGGATGGCATTAGTTCAAATCAATACATCATGATACATTGATGCAAATAAATAAAGCTTAAGGGGCTTTATCGGCATTACCTGGCAACTCCAAGGGAAGTGCGACGTGGTAAGCCATAACCATCCAGCAGAGCATCACAGGGTAAAGGACTACCACAAAGGCGAAGCTGCCTCCAATGCCCAAGAGCACACCGAGCCAAACCGGGAGCAGTTTCTTCACGACTAAGACGCACACAGGTATCAACACACAGATAATAGAGGCGACATACCCAATAGAGGTCGTGCCCGTGTAGAATCCATCTGACTTCGAAAGATTCATCCCGCAACCCGTACAGGCGGGCTGCAATTTAAACCAAGAGCGCAGCAGACCCCAGCTTCCGCAATTAGGGCACGCACACGTCAAGCCACGTGCGACAATCTGCGTTCGGCTAATAGACATCACGGCGATTAAAGGGCAGGAATGGTAAAAACGAAAGCGGGAAGCGTGTCTCGAGCGATCCGTCGGCTTCTCACCCCAATAACTTCTTCCAACTTTCCGCCTAATCACCCATAAAACCGCCTATGTCAGCATGGTTCAATCCCGCCCGCGAACTCGACGCCCTTATCCGTCGCGTGGCCACCTCCGTGCCGGCACTCGGGGCTGACTTCGACCCGCAAGTTCGACCAGCGACGGATACGCGCCATGGTGATTTTCAATGTAACGGCGTACTAGCCGCGGCTAAAATCGCTAAACTTAATCCTAGAGCACTTGCGACCGAACTTCTCGCAGCACTCGAAACAGAAGGCACACTGAAGAAGGCAGGCTTTGAGTCTGATGTCGCCGGACCCGGCTTTATTAACTTTCGCCTAACGCCAGCCGCGTTAGCGGAGTGGATCCATGAATACCGCGATGCGGATGCCTGGCGCCGCGGTGCCTCTGCACTCTACGCAGGTCGCAATGTTGTCATCGACTACCCTTCGCCCAATACCGCTAAGCAGATGCACGTCGGACACCTACGTCCAATTGTCATCGGCGAGGCCGTGGCACGTCTTCTAGAGTTCTGCGGGGCTAAGTTAACACGGGATAACCATATCGGCGATTGGGGTACAAACTTCGGCATCCTTATTTTAGCGATTAAGCGTAAGGGCTTTATCTTAGATGCCTCGAGCCCTCAGGCCCTCGAAGACCTCGAAGCACTTTACAAAGAAGGTAGTGCCCTAACAAAGGCAGACCCGGCGGAACTCGATGCCGCACGCGCTGAGTTGGCAAAGTTGCAACTTGGAGACACAGCGAACACCGCGCTCTGGCAGCAAATTGTAGCTGTATCCAATGCAGCCTTTCAGCGCATCTACGATCAATTCGGCCTCAAGAGCGACGTCACCCTTGGGGAATCTTTTTACCGCGATAAAGTCGACCAAGTATACCGCGAGCTTACCGAGTGCGGCCTAGCCGAGGAGAGCGATGGCGCTTTAGTTGTCTGGCACGATGATATCCCACGTTTTTCGCGTGATGCAGAAACGAAGCTACCATTCATCGTGCGCAAGAAAGACGGTTCATCGAATTACGCATCAACCGACTTAGCCACAATCCTCTATCGGGTCGAACACATGAAGGCTGAGGAAATTGTCTACGTGACCGACGGGCGCCAACAAGATCACTTCCAGCAACTGTTCATTACCGCGACAAAATGGTTTAAGGCCACAAACCGAAAACTCCCACGACTACGGCACGTTTGGTTCGGCACGATTCTCGGTGAAGACGGCAAAGCGATTAAAACAAAATCGGGTGACCCCGTACGCCTGCAATCGCTGATCGATGAAGCAACGGCCAAGGCTTACGAAAAAGTGAGCGAGAAAAACCCTGAACTACCCGAAGACGAGCGCCGCACAGTCATCGCACCGCGCATCGGGGTTGCCGCATTACGCTACACTGACCTTGGTTCAAATCGCACGATGGACTACCGGTTCTCGTGGGAAAAAATGCTTTCGTTCGAAGGAAACACTGCGCCCTACCTCCTCTATCAAGCCGTGCGCGTTCGTTCGGTCTTCCGTAATGCCGGTCTAAAAGTTGGCCAAGGCGAAGAAGGTGCAAGCGCGCCTGAAACGCCTGGAGAAATTGCCCTCGCTCGAAAACTACTGGGGTTCTCTGCCGCTCTCGAAGAAGCCTGCGCCGATCTTCGTCCGCACGCACTCTGTACTTACCTTTACGACCTCGCAGGCGCCTACAGCTCGTTCTACGCCGACAATAAAGTACTCGTCGATGAACCTGCAGTAAAAGCACGGCGCCTTGCCCTCTGCGCACGCACCTCTGCCCTACTCGAGTCTGGACTGCGCCTACTAGGCATCGAGCCACTGGAGCGGATGTAAGCGCATTGTGCCATCCCTCTATCTCCATATTCCATTTTGCGCATCGACGTGCGACTTCTGCGCTTTTTACCAAGAGCAACCTGAGCGCGCCAAGATTGACCAATACTTAGCAGGGATGGAGCGCGAGCTAGCCCTCGTTCCACCGGGCGGAAGTGTCACTACTGCCTTCTGGGGCGGAGGGACACCGGGGCTCCTCCCAGCCGAAGATCTACATCGACTCGGGAAAGCCATGGTGAAGGCCGGCGGTCAGCCGGCAGAATGGTCAGTGGAACTCGCACCGTCGTCTGTACGCGCAGATAAGCTAAAGGCCCTTCGCGATGTCGGCGTGACGCGCGTTTCCATGGGCGTACAGAGTTTTGATGACGCAACACTTGATGCCCTCGGACGGCGCCATTCGACCAAACAAATTCACGACGCCTGGGAACTCGTTCAAGCCGCCGGCTTCAAGAGCGTCAATCTCGACCTCATCTTTGCGGTACCTGGACAAGATGAAGCCCGCTGGGAAGCTGACCTGCGCACGGCTATTGCACTTCAACCCGAACACCTTTCGACCTACTGCCTGACGTTCGAAGAAGACACCGCTATGTTTGTGAAACTTTCGAAAGGCAAAGTTAAGATCGACCATGAACTCGAGGCACACTTGTACCGCCGAACCTGGAAAATCTTAAACGAAGCGGGTTACGAGCAGTACGAAATTTCAAACTTCGCACGCCCAGGACACGCCTGCGAACACAACCTAGCCACTTGGGATATGCAGGAATGGATTGGCTACGGTCCTTCGGCTTCTTCGCAGTTTGCGGGTCGCCGTCAGACAAATGTCCACGACCTCGAACAATGGCTCAAAGGCGTCGAAAGTGGCAATCTCGCGACCGAACAAATCACCGAGTTGACGCCCGAGCTTTTACTCTGCGATGCACTTGTCTTTGGACTACGCACCAACGCCGGCGTAAAGCCATCTGCTCTCGCACAACGCTTTGCCACGCCTTTGCCCCCAAAGTTCACTACGTTCGCCCAACAGCTTGCAGAAGAAGACCTAGCAACCTGGGATGGCACCACGCTCGTGCTCACAGACGAAGGCCGACTTCGCGCAGATGCTGTCGGCAGAAAAATTATGCATATTTTCTGAAATGGAATACGCCTTTTTTGCTACCTTCCTTTTCGCATGGTCTGTTTCCTGTGCTCGCCAAAGCACAAAAGCTCACGGCCCGAATGTTGCGAATAGTGGACGCATTCTCGTAGCCCTAATCTTCTTCACCCTCGTCGTACTCTTGACCGGCCGAAAGCCCATCACGCCAGGCTGGGAGTGGTTGGTTTTGAGTGGAGCACTGGGATTAGGCGTCGGCGATATCGCACTCTTCCACGCATTGCCGCGCATTGGGCCTGCCCTCGCCATCCTCATCATGCAGTGCCTGGCTGCACCTTTTGCCCTAAGCCTCGAATACCTCATGCTCGGCACCACGATTACATGGGCACAAGCTGGCTCAGCGCTCATTATTTTCTGTGGAGTGATTGTCGCTCTTGGATCTCCTCCTGAAGGGGCAGCAGATCGTCAACAACGCAGGCTTGGTATCGCTTTAGCAGTGTTAGCTGGGCTTGGACAAGCCTGTGGCGCTGTGAGTACGCCTTTAGCCAAACAAGCATGCATCTTCGCAGGCGTAGCTGTGCCCGATGGGATTAGTCAGGGATTTGTGCGTGCACTTGGTGGCGTCCCTATCGTTCTCGGTTTCGCTTTATGGCAATCTCGCGGTAAAGGCTTTTTTGACGGCGTCATTCGACCTTACCCTAAACTACGCAGCCTAAGCTGGATGACGATGAATGGTCTCTCAGGTCCCGGAATCGGCGTCGCCTGCTACCAGTGGGCACTGACACTCTACCCTGCAGGTATCGTGCTAAGCATTGTAGCCACCTCGCCTATTTTTGCGCTGCCCATGCAATGGGCCACCGAAGGTAAACGTCCAGGTGCGCGCGCATGGATCGGTGCATCCATCGCTGTCGCCGGACTCGTACTACTTAGGCAGACAGGCCAAAAATAAGAGGCCTTCAAAGCGTGACGCCCAAAGCCTTCGCAATCTCTGTAATAAATGCCCGCTGCTCATTTGGAGCAGCCGCACGCCAATCTGCAAGATGCTGAGCGAGGGTTAAATTAGGATCCCGTCGCTTTCCTAAATTAAGGTATGTCACCGCCTCCCATCCGCTTGGATTCTTTTCAAAAAGCGGGAGTAAGTTTCGGGCGACGATAGTATTCTTTTCACGGATCACAGAATTTTCGCGCATGGATGGTTCGTTTTCGCGTAACCAGTTTACAAATGTCTTTCCAGCGGGCAGGCCCTTTCCAGCCTCGTCCAACCTGTCCTGCGCATACTGAGTTAATGACTTATGATAGTCCGCCCAATTAGGGTAAGGGGCTTTGGTTTTCCAGGACTGACCCATAGACCGTAATGCAAAGAGCGAAGCTGTCTCACACAGCGATTCCTCGAGCCACATATTCGCCTTCTTCGTCCTAATCCAAGTCTTGTGCCAGTCGTTAGAGTGACCAGCCAGTGCGTGGCAGAATTCGTGGGAAAACTGAAAAGCAAACTGACTCCAGTAGGTTCCTTGAGTTGTTACCCCAATCGCTATACGCCCATTAGGTCGGTGATCAAATACCGTGATTGGGTAGTCAGGGCTATGATAGATCTCGAAGCCAGGCACCCTCCATTCCGTATGCGGACAGTGTTGCCAAATAGATTCGGCAGTAGAGTTGAGCACCGCCTTCACATCGGCCGGCTGTGCCTGAAAGTCGGAAGCGAGTGCGATATCAATCTTGCGCCCCGCTTGTGTAAGCTCAGCTGCACTTAAGGTCTGCAGCATGCAGAATAGAAGGCAGAAATAACGCATGCCCAAAATATAACAGGCACTTGCCTTACTAAAAGCCTATTCATTTCAGCCGCGTTTACGCCGACGACATTTTTGTTCTGCTTCTAAAAAAGCCTCAAGGGCAAGATCGGCTGCATCCAAAAGCGCGGACTGCATTCCCGTTGCACTGGATTCGCGGTGGCTGGCTTGAGCGCACTTCAGAGCGACACCCCATTGACTATAGATAAGTGATTTATTGTCGGGTGTTAAGTAATCGCTGAACGCATCGCGCAACATATAGAGCATCCAACTTAAGCTTTCAGCGTGTGGCGTGAAGATCAGTAATTGATGAGTGGCGAATGCATCCACGTGCTCAAAGGATTCATTTGGGATGACCTGAAGATCCGCCGCTTGCCAATAAGGTGCATGCACCTGATCGGGATGACGCATGACTTGGCCGTCTTCACCGTTTATAAGCACACGTAGAGCTTCAAGGTACTCCTTGGTCTGCCGGTAACGAGTCGTCGTAGACATGTCCGTAGTGGACGCGAAATGCCGCAGGCAGATTCTCTGTCGAACTCGACAGAGAGGGCACGCAGCACGTTCGCTTACCGGGAGTTAACAGCCAGTTGAATGGCTGCGAGGGCGGTGAAGGTTAAACGTGTAACTGGACAGGGGTCCGGTGGTTGCGTGTGTTGGAGGTTATGGGGGTGTTGGCTCGGCGTGTATCGCAGGGGCATAGTTGAGCCAACAGAAGCATCCTGCCCTACCCAGCCTGCAGGGTCAAGTCGCACGGGTTATAATGACGCAATTTAGCTGTATAAGCCAAAGTGCCTAAAACCAAGGCCCTCGGGATGGCTCCGCACCCCAAAATGCCTTTATTTAAGTCTTTTAGACAACCTGCGAACCCGTTGAAGCACTCAAGGCTTCGACGATTGTTTGGTAAACCTCGGGCGTCGCTATGACGTAGAGGGCGTATTTTGCCCGCGACATCCCAACGTAGAGACAGCGCCGATCGCGCACCTCTTCAATACGTTCAACATCAATCAAGACGACTGCATGTGACTCCATGCCTTTGAATTTCGCAAAAGTCGTGGTACGTATCTCACCGGGTTTTGGAGAAATCAGCGGATCAAACTCCACGCGCTTTAAACCGCCTAAACTTTGACAGTCCTTATAAGACTCTAAGCCGGCACCGCGGAGACTTAAGATGATCACTTCTTCTGGGGCATGCTTAGGTAAAACAACTTTTTCTAAGAGCGCATTGAGCACTTCGAGTTCTTGTCCCTTCTGTGCTTTGGCAGCAGCAACACCTGGACCCGGAAAGCCTGATGCAGGCGTGCGTGGAAGTTGCACAATACGCGCGAAGGCATCAGCGACTGACTCAGTGTTGCGCCAGTTGCGCTGTAAATGTGCCGTGGCCGCAGAGTCTAAAACAGACAAAACGCCATCTGCAATCGGATGCGGTTCAGGTTTTTTTGGAGAGAAGTTTAGCGTCTGATTCGCATCTTCAAACCAACGCCAACGACCTTGAGCAAACCCACCCTTTAAAAGTCCATTGAGTACACGCAGAGTATTTGGCGATCCGCGCATATCCTGATCCTGACCTTCATCCACAACCAAGAGGTCGAATTTTTGGTCTTCGGGTAAAGCTTCTGCAGCCCTAACAGCTGCTTCCATCCGCTCAACATATGCTGAGTGCGGCGACCCCGCTGGCACTGGGGGCAAAGCAAGCAACCGGTCTATATGCAAAAAGAGCGTACCTGCCTCAATCGCCCCCTGTAAGCCTTCAGCTTCAATACGACGTGCGAGGTGCACGCCAAGAAAGCGATTGAAACAAACCAAGCCAATCTTTGCCTCGGGACGACTCGCATGCTCTCGTCGACACGCCTCTAAGGCGATCAACGTCTTGCCCGTACCAGCGCCGCCAGTGACGCGGAGACGCGGGTTGCCTTCAATCAACTGAAAAACGGCCAACTGTTCTGCAGACAGGCGGGCGAGGTGGGCGTCGAACTCAGAAGCATTGAGATTCGGTATAAGTCTTAAATCAGGTCGCAGAACTTGAAGACAGGCGGCTAATTGACTCTGGCTCAAAGGCGGCGGCACGACACTTCCAGGTTTGCGTGCCACGAGTTGCGCTTCAGCAATCGCAAGCAGAGGCGCAATGACTTTATCGAGCGCTTCGGAAAGCGCACGCCGATCAAAGGTTCGATCTCGAGGGGCTTCGATACTCGGGGCATCAAAGTCGCAACTCGGGAAGACGACTGCGTGGGTATAAGGCGCGCCCGCTTCAGCGGAGTCTTTACCAAAGATTCTCTTCAGGTGCTCATGTACCTCATGTGCATTTGTTTTTGCCTGATGAAAAGGTGGTTTAATTCGGTAACGGCCATTCGGATTACGAGAATACCAAGTCCCCTCTTCACAGGTAATCGTACCACCTTTGAGCTCAAGCGTCAGTCGGCCGCGGGGATGCAGTAAAACAAAGTCGGCCTCCAACTCACCCCGGCGCTCACCCGCGCCTAAATTCAGTGAATGCAAAACAATCCATTCATCCGAAAGCTCTTGGCGTAAACGGTGTAAAAAATCAGCCTCGCCGCGTTGGCGCTGGCTTTCATGGACAACCTCAGGAATACAGCGCGCCATAGGTTTCTTTTTATTAACCTACCAACCTCTGCAAAAATCGAAAGCCGAAAGGTAGACCACCGATGACTAGCGTTTTCGAGGCCCGCGCCCAGACCCTGCGGCAGTCCCAGAAGAACCGCCTGTACCAGGCCCGACGGTCCGTACAGGCGCGGCCGGTAAATCTTTCTTTAAGATGTCTAACTTAGCCCCTAAGCGCGCCAGTATATCTGGCTTTGATTTAGCCAAGTTAGTCGCTTCTGAAAGATCGTCTTTTAGGTTATAGAGCTGGCGCTCGCCTGCCTGCAATTCGATGAGCTTCCAATCGCCATCGACCAAGGCGATGTCGTAAGAGGCTACGATAAATGGTTCACGCGGAATCAACTTGTTGCCAAGGATAGCGGGCCATTGATTCACGCCATCTAGACGTGCACCTGATGGCGGGGTTACGCCGGCAATCGCTGTGATGGTCGGGTAAAAGTCTTGCACAGAAATGGGCTGAGCCAGAACGGCACCCGCGGCGACTTTACCAGGCCAGCGAATAATCGCTGGCGTACGAATGCCGCCTTCAAAAACACTATCTTTCCCTGCACGAAGGGGCAAATTACTACCACCTTCGCGCTGGGCTGCCCCGTTGTCTGAAATAAATATAACGACAGTGTTTCCGCGAAGACCCTCTGCGTCTAAGGCATCAAGAACTCGACCGATGCCTGTGTCCATAGCCTCCACAACCGCGTTATAGACGCCCAACTTTTCGCCCTCCGACTTATGCTTTGCGAGAATGTCTGCGGGTGCAGACAAAGGGGTATGCGGTGAATTAAAATTAACCTGTAAGAAAAATGGTTTGGTTTTATCGCGCGCCTTTAACTGACGCACAGCATCGTCGGCCATCAAGTAAGTGCTGTAGCCTTCTTCATTCAGCGTCTTACCATC
>CANHHS010000036.1 GCA_947460445.1 Opitutia bacterium
TATGAACATCCGCATTCACCGCACACTCCTCGTCGCCGCTGCCCTGCTCGGCACCGCCGCCTCTTCAGAGGCCTATTATTTAAATGATTGGGTTGTAAGTGAGCCGCGTGCCTTTGACGGCGGTGGCGACGGAGTGGACAGCACGCTCTCCCTCAGTCTTAACACCACGCACGTGGATGCAGGTGTCTACGGTTATGCGACTACTTACTTTAATTGGGGCTACAATGGCAGCGGCTACCCGTATTCTGCGGCCAGATCGCGTCTATACGGTTCTTATGGCGGCATAAATTTTGGTGAAAGCAACGGGAATGCGGAATCAGCAAGTTTCACTTACTACACAAACGGAGCTAATCCCTCATACAATACGTTTGAAATTATCCCTCTTGGGACAACGTCCGTTGCGCAGAGCCTTTACCTGGAAAACGGTGGCGCTGATTATAACCGAGATATCTATGTCTATGAGCGCGCTTACCAAGTTGGGCGTTCTAACAACAGCACAGGTCTTCAGAATTTTGGCTATAACTCGTCCTTCCAGACAGACAACTCTGAGACATTCGGTGGTGCGTATGGTACAGATGTCGCCGGTCGTTCCTATACAGCCCTCAATGTGCTCGGAACTGCGCGTTATGACAATGGTGACGGCTATACAGATCTCGCAGGGTCTGTTGTTCGCAACGGCGACATCGCTCTTGGTATCACTGGCAGCTTGGAAGGCCTTTATGCCAAGGATGGCGGCTGGCTCGACATCCGCGGCGACTTAACTGTCGGCGTCAACGGCACTGTCTATATTCGCGAAGGTGAAATCACCTCCGATGTTTACACTCAATCGAACAACACGCGCATCGGCCACCTTGGTCGCACCAATTTCGAGGCAGATCTCGCTAATGGTGGAGAAGGTGCATCGTTCGGCCACGGCGGCATTCTCTCTGTTCGACAGCACTTCGCTCAAGACATGTACGCCACTGGAGACGAGACACTCGGATTCCGCGATGGCGCGGTAAATAATCAAGCCATCTACATCGATGGCGATGGCTTCCAGGGCGGTAATCCTGCAGCAGATAATGCCTTGGGTTCCTTGCGCAGCATTGCAGGTGATAACGTCCAAAACGGAAACATCGGCATTGGCTGGAATGACTCACAGTACACCACCATCGGTGTCGACAACGGTTCAACCCTCACCATCAACGGTCGAATCAATGGAGTGAACGGTATCTACTCAAATGCCAGCGACGATCTCGTTCTTAACGTCCGTAGTGGCGTCGGCTTCGGCGGAAACGGCACCGGACTTATCCTCAATGGCGACATCCGTTCGAGCGTCCGTGATGTCATTAAGACTAACTACGGTTTCGCTGTGCTCAACTCGGCGAATGCCATGTCGGGAAGCTACTACGCCACAAACGGTGTAACGGTCGTCCATAACGCTGGCGCCTTCGGTGCTAACACGGCCTACGCTGCTGGCGGCTTAATTGCCTTAGACGCTCGTGAGGTCTACCCGAACTATCTCATGACCTTGGAGAATCCCTCCAGTACTGCAAATCTGACCATCGCTAATGATTTCGAGATTGGCGGCGGAACAGGCAGCTCCCCCGTTGCCTTCGGTGACCTATTTAATCTCTCCGGTAACAACAGTATCACCGGCACTGTTACCATCGGTACTGACGGTTATGTCGGTATATCGACCCCTACGAGCGACGGAAGCATCGTAGTGATTAATGGCACGAGCCTCACGGTTGCAGGGCTCGATGCGAACAAGACGCTCATCGGTTACACTGCCCCTTTCACTAGCACGCTTACTATCACTACTGTGAATGGAGGTGAAGGCGGAGAGTCCGAGACTATCAGTACCTTCCGCAATCTCGGAGACACTGGTTTGATCGACAAGGTGATTAAGGACGGAAATGGCGATGCGTACCTCGGTACGGCTGGTGCCTCACTCTTAACCTTCGAGGTTAATGCAGGCCGCCTCTTTATCGACAGCCTCTCGACCGACGTGACCAACTTCGGCACCCTTGAGAAGACCGGTGATGCGGTTCTTATCATTCAAGACACCGCTGCTGAGCTCGACGCTCACTATGGTCGTTATAACGTTAACGACGGCACCCTCGCCACCGCTCTTGGTGCGACTGCTGAAGGCGATGTCTATGTCTACGATAATGGCACGCTTGGTGGTAAGGGTAACTTCATTGGCAATGTCTTCCAGACCGGCGGCTCTATTGCCCCTGGTTTCTCACCCGGTATTCTAACGGTCACTGGTAACTATTCCAACATTGGCGGCTCGCTCGACGTTGAGTTTGCAGGTACCGGCGCCGCCGGCACAGCCTACGACCAGTATCGCGTGACTGGCTCGATTGTCGTGTCGAACACAGCCCCCGTGGACTACTCCGTCATCCGCTTCGCCGATATTAATGGTTTCGAAGCTAAGCATGGTAACGTCTTCCAGGTCATCGCTGATGGCTCGGGTAATGCGCGCAATACCTTCGATAAGTTCGACCTATCACAAACCGTTACTGCGCTCGGCGACCGCGTGCTCTTTGATCACTCAACTGGCAAGGCTTACGGCACAGGGTTACTGACGAATCAGAACTTCACGCACTACGCCAAGAACCGTAATCAGCGTGCAATCGGTCGCGCCCTCTGGATGGAGGCGATCGATTACGATAAATCGGGTATCGGTGGCGAGCTTCCTGCGAATTTCATCGCAAGCGCTTACAACCCACTTGCTGCAGCTGCTAAGGATGGCCTTAAGGCTTGGATTCTAACCACGCATGATGCTGTTCTTGGCGAGCAGTCAACTGACCTAGGCGCTGCTGCTGTGCAGATGCTCACAGCGCCTTCGGGTGCTACGGGTCTCGATTCGCTTTCGCCTGAGGCCTATTCTGGCTTCGGTGAAATTGCGGTTCGTCTGAATCGTAACATCGCCCAACTCGGGTCCACGGGTCGTCGATCGGGCGAAGAAGGCAAGTGGGGCTTCAACTTCGGCTACAGTGGTGAGCAACTGACCTCTAGCTCGACTTCAGGTTACACTGGCTACAAGGCAACGAGCGACACTGCCTACCTTACGGGCGACTTTGCTCTCGGTAGCAATGCGCGCCTAAACCTAAGCGTAGGTATTGACGACGGTAAGGTCCAAGCAATCGACTTCACTGGCGACGCCAATACAACTGCCTTCGGCATTGGTCTTAGCGCCACTCCGGAGTCGAAGTCTGTGCGCTTCGATTTTGGTGTCTCGGTCAGCACCACAAACTTCGATGCCGTTCGTCAGGGCTCGTACATGAGTCAAGACAACCAAGATGCCTACGCTATTGCGGCCCGTCTGACGTTCCTTCCGAAGGAAGTGTCGGTCAACGGCATCGTGAAAGCGCGCGAGGCTTCGCCTTCCAAGGTCACTCTCATTCCTTACGTCGGACTCTCCTATGCGACCACGGATGTGGAAGCTTTCAGTGAGGCTGATGTCGCTGGCGCTCAGCTGAGCGTCAAGGGCTTCAACCGTCAATCACTCGTCGGCGAGTTTGGTCTCAATGCCGAGTATACACTCAGCGAGAGAACAACTCTCACTGGCGTGTTTGCTTATGAGCACGAGTTCGATAACGGTGGCCATACCGATATGACAGCAGAGTTTACGGACACAGGCGTTGATGATACTAAGTTCTCGATCCGCACTGACGGCTTCGGTGCAAACATCTTCCGCCTCGGTGTGGGTGTTCGCCAGGAACTCGGTGCTAAATCCTCATTCGGCCTGTCCTATGATGCGTTGTTTGGTAGCGGTCTCAGCTCTGGTCAGCACATCAAGGCCGACGTTTCATTCCGATTCTAAGGTAATCGATAACGATTGCATCAGGGCCGCCCTTCGGGGCGGCCCTTTTTCTTGCCGTTGACCCCGTCGTTACCTTTGCCACTTTGGCGGTGTGACCACGCTGTACTTAAAAGAACGCCGCGCCGAATTACTCAAGGACTACCGCGATGGCCTGTTGAGGGATGTGATGCCTTTCTGGTTAAAGCATGGCGTCGATCGCGAACATGGCGGCATCCTGACTTCCCTTGGCCGTAAGGGTGAGCTCCTTGACTCCGACAAGTCGGTCTGGTTTCAAGGCCGTGCCGGTTGGACCTTTGGAAATCTCTATAACACCGTTGAAAAGAAACCCGAGTGGTTAGACGCCTCTCTTTCCTGTGCTCGATTCCTCCGCGACAAATGCGCTGATTCTACAGGCAAACTCCATTTTACCGTCACGCGCGAAGGTAAGCCATTGCGCATGCGTCGGTATGTTTTCTCTGAGTGTTTTGCTGCGATTGGGTATGGCGAAGCCTTCCGGGCAACCGGTGAAGTAGAATGGCGCGATCGATCCCTGGCCGCCTACGACACCTTCCTTAAGTTTAATCGCGAGCCAGGACACATTGCTCCTAAAGTTGACCCAAGCACACGACCGGCGCGCGGCCTATCGCCGTTGATGATGACGTTGGTGACTGCCCAAGATATGCGCGAAAGCTTAGGCGACGTCACCGTACGCGGAAAGTCCCTCACCGATTGGGCGTCGATTGCGATTGATGATATTCGGACTTATTTCGTTAAGCCTGACCTCAAAGTAGTCATGGAAATGGTCGGGCCTAAGGGAGAAATCTACGACCATTTTGATGGTCGCCTGCTCAATCCAGGTCATGCGATTGAGGCCGCTTGGTTTATTCTCCGCGAAGCGCGTCACCGCGGCGACGCTGCGATGGCCAAGCTCGGTCTCGAAATGCTCGATTGGATGTGGGAGCGCGGCTGGGACAAGGAGCACGGCGGCATCCTTTATTTCACAGATCTCATGGGTAAGCCCATTCAAGAGTACTGGCATTTCATGAAGTTCTGGTGGCCGCACAATGAAGCGATTATCGCTACGCTCATGGCGCATGTACACACGGGCGATGCCAAGTATGCGGAGATGCATCGCCAGGTACATGATTGGTCTTATGCGCATTTCCCTGACCGTGAGCATGGAGAGTGGTATGGTTATTTAGACCGCCAGGGACGTCCAACGACTGAACTTAAAGGCAATATGTGGAAAGGGCCTTTCCACATGCCTCGTCAAAAGCTGGTGTGCTGGAAGTTGCTTGAGGGTAAGGCATGAGCGAACCCGAGCGCTGCCTGAATTGTCGTCGACCCCTTCCTGTCGACTGGTTGCGAACACGTGGCTGTCCTTGGTGCAATCCCTCGGGCGCTGCCACCGATGCCGCTGCCGATAGAGCCTTGGCCGGAACGGGACATCCGAAGGTCACCCAGCGCACCGAGGGTAATGATGTCGTCCTTGGTACGCGTCTTTCGACAACCTTCGGGTGGGTTTGGTTGACGCTTAGTCTAGTGATTTTTGGTGGCATCTTTATTTCCCTGTTATCGAAACCTGACGCAGCCTCCTTTGCTGTAGTCGGTGTCTTCGGGGGGTTCTTTGTCTTCTTTGGTTTAGCTTTCTCCGTCGGGACTTATCGGATTCGGTTGCAGTCCGAGTGGGTGACGGTGCGCTGGCGTATTCTAGGTCCACTAGGTTGGACATGGACGCTGAAAGCCGGAGAATTAGTTGACGTCTTTCTCGCGTATCGCGGCGCAGACTCCAATAACCGTCCCGAATTAGCGGTGGTGATAATCTCAGATAATAAAGAGATTAGTTTCGGTAGTTTTCTTTCTGACGATGTGAAGGCTGTGCTCGCTGCGATGATTCGCAACTACTACGCGCCCCTCACTTAACCTCGATCTGGAATGTCGACGCAGGTAGTCCTTGGCTATTCACCAGATTGCCCTGTGACCACGGAACCCAGCCGTAGCGGACAGCTTTAGGGTCCTTGACGGGCGAAACCACAATCATCGTCTCTCCTTGCAGGGTCGCCGTAGCTGCTGAGAAGGCGCCGTCTGCGCCCGCAACTTCTACCTCGCGTACAGGCGTCTTGTCTGAGGTCCCTAGCCCTACACCGAAGTTAAACTTAACCGTAATCTTTGAGCCTTGTACCGTCGCAGAAGTTGCCAGTGGTCCAGATGCCACAACTTGCTTTTGTCCGTAAACAAAGTTGAGCGCCCAACGAGCCAATCGCTCACCGACTGTCTTCTTGTCGCGTGGGTGTACGTCATTCTTGGCCCCAATATCGCTACTTACGGCCATACCAGATCCGGTAATCTCTGTTAGCAGGCGGCGCTGGTTGTCCCGAAACATGGGCCATTGCTGTGACTTGTAGCCGGTGGTGTCGATGGATGACAGCTGGACCCATAGGAATGGCGCCTCGGGCTGCTTCCACTGTGCGCGCCAGTCTGCCACCATTAGTTTGAGAAGGGTCGGATACTCGCGTGCGGAAGGCTCGCTCAACGAGTTACTCTCTCCTTGGTACCAGAGGAATCCCTTCACTGGCATCCAAGTCGACAGTCCTGGGCCCGCTGCCCAGGCAAAGCCAGGTTTGTAGAAGTGGTTGATGCCCATTGCGTCGCGCGGTGACTGTGCCTTGCCGAAATGCTCGCGAGCGCGCAGTCGCACCC
Source organism: Opitutia bacterium (assembly GCA_947460445.1). Lineage (GTDB taxonomy): Bacteria > Verrucomicrobiota > Verrucomicrobiia > Opitutales > UBA953 > UBA8828. The sequence goes on from CANHHS010000036.1 coordinate 6,494, forward strand.
AGCTATCGATGGCAGGGTTCTTTTCCCAGTCACCTTTGAGTTTGGCTGCTAAGGAAGCCTCTGCAGCCATGGCCTCTGGTCGGATGAAGGTCTCGATAGGGGCTCCACCGATGGACCAACTAATCATTCCTACTGGAACTTTGGTGGATGCCTGAATGCGTTGAGCGAACCACCAGCCGACGGCGCTGAACTGTGGGGCAGATTTCGGTCCATTGACTGACCACTCGCCCTTAAAGAAACGCCCAGGTGTCATGTCCTGAAGTTGTTCAGCGCTCAGGGCTTTCTTGCCGTATTGTCCCGGGAAGGTGTGGTTGCGCAGGCGAATCTCAGTATTTGGGCTAGCAAGCATCTTGGATGCCTCCTGGACATTCGCGTCCTTCTGGAGCGGCCACTCCATATTGGATTGGCCAGCACAGACCCAGACGTCGCCAAATAGGATATCGTTTAAGACTACCTGTGCAGAGCCTGCTTTCGCCTTAAGCACAACGGGTGCACTGTTTGCTGGACGTGCCCGAAAACGTGCTTCCCAGTCCCCTGTTGAATTCGCGGTGGTCGACTGTTGTTCGCTACCAAGTGAAACTTGAATGAGTTCGTTTGGGTTAGCTATTCCGCGAATGACAACGGGCTGATCCCGTTGGAGCACCATATGCTCACCCAGAAGTGGATCCAAGGTTAACCCCTGAACCGCGGCCGCTGTTAAAATAAGCAGTGCGGTTAAGTGGCGCACCTTACTCTCCCTTTTCTAACCAAGCGATATCGACACTGGTAAAGAGCAGCGTCTTGCCGTCGTTAGGTTCGTAGAGCACGCCAATGCGACCGTCCTTCATGAGTGCAATCGAGCTGTAGGCGAAAGGCCCTGGGACGAGTACCCGCGACTTATCCCAAGTCTTACCGTCGTTTGTCGAGATACGGATGGTTCCCTTAGATCTGGCTCCACCTGTTGGCCCGAGAACGACAATGCGAGGCTTGTTGCCAGGGATGGTTATGAGTGAGTTCTGGCAGTCGGGTCCCGGCATGCCTGGATCATCCGTGGCACTGGTCCAGCTCTCACCGCCGTTGGTCGACCAGGCTACTTTGCGAAAGTTTCCGCCCTTCCATTTACGGGAGTTCAAGTAAAGTCCGCCGTTTGAAGTCTCACAGACCTGGACTTCATTGAGCTCCATTTTCTCCTGCGGTACGTTGTCACCGCGTTTCCAGGTTTTGCCTGCGTCATCCGAGTAAGCGACCCAGTTGAAGAAGCTTCCACCTTCCTTGGAGTTAAAAGGCATGATGAGCCGGCCGGCCTTGGCTCCTTTGCTAATCTGAATACCGATGCCTGGTCCAGATGCCGTGGTTGTTGAGTTGTCAGGCTTAAGATTAGAGACGTCGACTGGCTTTGACCAGGTGCGCCCATCGTCATCGGATGTGACGTAACCAATTTTATTTGGGCCTTCAGGTCCTGTCTTTACGCCTTTGCTAAACTGTCCGACGCCAGGAGGGTAGGTTTGGAAGAAGAGAAAAATACGACCACTCTTGGATTCTTGCACGAAGCAGGGGTTGTTTAAACAAGTTGCGCCTTGTTCGAGAATAACCTCGGACTTCGACCAAGTCTTTCCGTTGTCTGTTGAGCGACGGAGAATGTAATCATTCTCCGCTTGATCGTGGGCCTTGTTTCGTCCCTCGGCTGCTGCAAGTAAGGTGCCCTTGGTCGTGCACAGTAATGCAGGGATACGGATTGACGGGAACTTATCCGTTTCTCCGGCCTTGAAGACAACCGTCGGCGGCGTGGGGTCCGCAGAGACACAAAGTGCAAGGAATAATGGAAGAATGTGGAGACGCATAAGGGGAGGTTATTGAGACAGCCGTGAGGCGGTGCAGGTTCCGCTACCCAGTAGGCTTATTTGCCTTGGGCAGGTGCGCTTAAGCGACCTGTAAATGCTTTAGGATCACTGAGTCCGACTGCCTGTAAAATACGAATGGCCATCTCTTGATGTCCGCGGGCATTGGGATGCACTTCGTCATTCATCATGGGGGCAATGGATTTCGGCTCTTTGCGCCAATCAGCCCAATGGTCGACGAGGATTAATTTTTCGTCGGCAGCAATCTTTGCGACAGCATCCATATAGCTTTCGAGTTTTGCATGTCGTTTCTCTTGAGCAGATCCAGGTAGACATGGATTCACTCGCATCAGTACTGGGATGCCGCTGTTCTTGCGTGCTTCGACTACGACCTTGCGCAGGTTGGCTTCATAGGTGGCAAGGTCAGGACCAATCACGCTATCATTCATTCCAAACATAATGAACGTCACGTCGGGCTGGAAGCGACTGAGGCGCCAATCGAGTGCGGCTATGATGCCTGCTGTAGTGTCTCCGCTAATGCCTGTGTTGATGACGACATCTGACCGACGGTTCATTTCGTAGCGCACACGCTCCGCAAAGATTTCCGTGAAGCATCTCCAGCCCTTCGTGTGTAAGGCTCCGTGTGTAATGCTGTCTCCCGTAAAAAGCCAAGTCACAGGTCTTTTTTCTGACATTCTAGCACGCAGGCGTGCAAGGTCAGGCGAATCGGCGGCTGATAAGCTCGCACTGAGTGCAAGCAAGCTGACGAGAAACGAGCGCATTAATCTTTCCAGCCGAAGTAACCAATCGCATCGAGTTCTTTGATCATGGCGGCTACGCCATCAGCATCTGGATTGCTATTCGGCAAGCGTGCGGGTCCAACGGGCACCCCGAGGTGATTCATGAGTGCTTTGGCTGAGCCCATGTAGCCGCGTTTGGCGACGGTCTGGACAAGCTGCACAGAGCGGAACTGTTCGGTCTGGGCGGCAGCCATGTCGCCTGCTTGATAAGCCTTCTGCAGGCGTTGATAGATGCCGGGTGCAAAGTTAAAGGTGCTTCCGACTGCGCCTTGTGCTCCAAGGGCGAGTGCTGCGAGGAAGAACTCATCACATCCCCAGGGAAGATCAAACTTACCGCCGCCACCGCGTCGAGCGAGCTGGTAAGCCATGAGGTCAGGGTTTGTGTATTTGATCCCCGCAAGATTGGGAATGCGCGCCGGTGCTGTATTCAAAAACTCTTCCATCGAAAAGTTAACGCCAGTGAGCACGGGGATGTCGTAGTAATAAAAAGGTAGTGCAGGGGCAGCTTTTGCCACCATTTCGCAGCAGGCAATCAAGTCGGCGAGCGAACGTGGCTTAAAGTAGGAAGGGGAGAGCATGGACACCGCCGCAGCACCGACTTTTTGGGCGTGGGCTGCAAGCTCGGCCGCATCGCGAAGATTATTCGAGCCGACATGCACAATTACGCGCATCTCTGTGCCCTTGGCAGCGGCCATCCAGCGTTCTGCCAACGCCAATCGCTCTGAAGTTGAGACCGAGTGGCTTTCACCTGTACTTCCACCAATAAAGACTTGAGTTACTTTTCTGGCCAAAAGGTGATCGCGCTGCTTCTCAACCGCGGTGAGATTAAGTGACCCGTCGGCAGCGAAAGGCGTATGGGTGGCGGCACAGATGCCATGGATCTTGAATGTGGTCATGGAAAGCCTTTTGACTTAACCCGCTTTCGCACTGAGGCAAAGCGCAAAACTGGCTTTTAGTCGGCGATTTCAGGCGGTTTCGGTAGCAGTGCGAGTGCCAGACCACAGGCGAGCAAGCCCGCACCCGAGAGGGCTAATGTGGTCGCTAGGGGTATGCCGGCGTCCTTGAGGGCACCTCCATAGTAGACAGTTAGGCCGCCGATACCTGCGCCAGCGAGATTGAGGAAGCCGTAGCCTGTCGCAGCAAAGCGTCCTCCGATATGGGATCGCAGAATCGGCATCATTGTGGCGTCGAGTACGCCTTGAGCGATGCCTTGGAAAATAACCAGACCAACGAAGATTGCGAGTGCACCTTCGGGCACGATGGTGGTTAGGGCAATCATTGGGCCGGCAATGATGAAGCCGAGTGACGCGAGTCGACTGCGCGCACGAGGGTTGTGCACGGTTAAGCGGTCGGCTAGCACAGCACCGCCGAGTACTGCGACATACTTGGCAATCGAGGTCGGCATGGTTGCCCATGTACCAGCTTCGCCCATCGAGAGGTTAAAGTTTTCCTGTAGCAGGCGTGGTAGCCAGCTAAGGATAAACCAATTTGAGGCGCTCGCACAGGCGCAGATTGCAAAGAGTAACCAGAAGGCAGGCACTTGCAGGCAGCCGCGCAAAATTTCGACGACACTTGGTTTCTCTGATGTCGATTCTGCGTTAGCAACTTCAGTCTCTGCATCACCTGAAGGTTCACGAAGCCAGATGATAAGTACCAGTGAGTAGGCGACTCCAATGAGGCCGAAGATGCCAAAGGTTAGGCGCCAGCCAGCTGCTTCAGCGACATAGCCTCCCACGCCCGCAAGGGCTTGTCCAAGGTAGATGCCGCTCATATGCAGGCCTGTGGCAAGCGATCGGGTGCGGCCACGGTGGTAGTCTGTAATCAGTGCGAGTGCCGCAGGAATATAGAAGGCTTCGCTTACGCCCATGAGGGCGCGAGCGATAACGAGACCTCGGTAGTCTGTGACGTGCCCTGTTAACCAGGTTACCGCTGACCATACGGCCAGTGATACAAGAATGACCATCCGTCGACTGTAGCGATCGGCGAGAATGCCGCCGACGGGACTTAAAGCGGAATAGACAAAGAGAAAGATGGCGGTGAGTAATCCAAACTCTGCACTCGTTTGTGGAATGTCGCGAATGATCGGGGCGCTCATTGACGCCAGTAACTGCCGATCGAGGTAGTTCAGCATCGCTACCACAAAGAGTAGCCCGACAGCAATCCATGCAGCGCGGCTTGGTAGGTTGGCGTCCCCAAGTGAGCGCAGTGTTCGGCGTAAGCCTCCGCGAAGCAGTTCGCGCACGAGGAGACCGAGGACGGCGAGCGCGAGTATTAAGACTAAGGCATCAATCCAATTGTACGTTGATACGTAAGCAAGGTGTACCACCTGCATGGCCGGCGTGCGTACTCCTGGTTTTATTTCGCCGCTGACGACAATAATATCTGAACCCAGAATGACAGCTGGCGCAGTCGCTATGCCGCTGGTTAGTTTTCCGGTGTTTTCAAAACTCGATTCGCGTGGGTTGTAGACGAGAATGTCTCCGCGTTGGCCGGGATGTGTTTGCGGCGATTTGCCATAGTGAGAGCCATCATCGCCGCCGAGTAGGATGATACGGCTGTCGCGTACGATTGCTGGCCCGCAGCTTGCGGCCAGAGGGAAGGGGAGGTCTGCACCCGCTGTGGAAGCAGACTCCCAGTCACTTGCATTTGAAGACAGTTTAAAGATCCGAGTGCTTTGCAGGTAGGTGCGCTGAGGTTTTCCTTCAGGGTTAGCTGTTAACGTGCAGCCGCCCATTAAGTAGAGTTTTCCGTCGAGCACGCCTGCGGTAGCCAAAATACGCCCTGTGCCAACCCACGGCCGCACATCCCATTTGGGTGCGGGGTCTTTGAGGTCGAGTATACCGAAGAATGTATCTGCTTGAGTAGCGTCGGGGGCAGTTTGTCCCCCGATGACAATCAGGCGCTCATTGTCTACCGTAGAGGCTGCGTAGGCTAGGGGTGTTGGTAGAGGGCGAAGTCCGTGCACAGCACCGCTCGCACGGATGACGTGTACAGCTTTTAGGTGGCCGGATGCGTTGACCCCGCCGGCAATAACGAGGCCTTCTTTACACGGGGCGAAGGCGGGATAGGCGACGGGCTCTGGCAGGTTGCCGACTTTAAACCACGTCCATACGCCATCTACTTTACGTAGCAGAATAATATCAGAGTAATAAACTTTTTCGCCACCATCCCAAGGGGCACGTCCAGGGAAATTGGCTCCACCAGCAATTAAAATGCCCTGAGATTTGTCTTCAAGTGTGACAGTGGCTGCGGCAATGCCTGCACGCCCAACAGAATCTGGAAAAGGAAGAAGATCTTGGCCGCGCTCGAGTTGAACCTCCGCAAATGCGCAGGCATAACTCATCATTAGTAATGTCAGGATGCAGCGTCTCATGGGGTGCCATGATTAAGCCCCTTTTTAAGAAAGGCTCAAACGCCAAAGCGGCCTCAGCTTACTTAAGCTGTCGCGTGCCAAACCTGTGGAGACCGTACGCCAGGGCTCAATTCGCCATTCAAGATCACAAATCCGCCATTCCATTTAGCACAGGGTAGGGTGACGCGGCCAACGGGCGCCTCGCCCGAAGTTGCCCAAGCATTAAACTGCGTATCGTAAGTTAGAATGCCTTTCGAGAATCCAGGGTGCTTTGCGGGTTCAAATTTACCTGCCAGCGAGCCATCGTCGCCGCTAATAAGTGCAACGATTGGGCCGACCACAGGGCAGGGGGTGGCTGCAGCAGCCACAGGGTGCGGCAGGTCAGCAATTTTACGCCATTCTTTGCTCCCGAGTCGGAAGGCGTAACCGTCTTGAAGGTATTCGCGCTCGGGGCCCTTGACGCCTGGCTTTAAAGCAACGCCTCCAAAAAGGAAGAAGTTGTCTTTTGTGCCGGCAGCTTGGGCGAGCATGCGGCCCGCGCCTCCAAAGGCAGGTAACTCTTTCCAGCCGGCATTTAGATTTGCGAGGTCAATGACGTAGCCGGTTGCAGAAGCAGAAGTGGCTTCGGGGCGATCTGTGCCGCCAGCGATGATGACTTTGCTTCCGACAAGTGCAGCTGCTGCATAAGCCAAAGGGCGAGGCAGGGCAGGGAAGCTGTCGATGTGTAATTTTCCGTTATCAACGGAAAGTACAAAAGCGTCGTTATAGTGACGGACCGCATCGGCACCGCCGAGACACAACAAGCCTTGTCGAATAGAGACAGATGCTCCGTAGCCTAAGGGGCGAGGCAGTTTACCAATTTCTTTCCAAGTTTTCGCACCCGCTGTCAGCATGAATACGCTATCATGCCAAACTTTCGCGCCGCCATCCCATAGGGCTTTGTCTGGAAAATTGGATCCTCCACCCATTAACAAGGTTTCGCTATGAGTTCCTGCAAA
>CANHHS010000037.1 GCA_947460445.1 Opitutia bacterium
CTTCTTTTGTATGGAACTGCCCTTGGCTTGCGGCGTCTAATGCCCACGACTTAAGTTTCACCTTAAGTCATAGGCATGGACGAGCTCGACCTCAGCTTCTCGGTGACGTTCCGTCACCGCATCCTCTTTACCGAGGACGCTTTTGCTGCGTCGAATCCCTGCCTCAAGGGACTTCTTGGATCTGCAAAGTTTTTACCACTCGTTGACAGTGGCTTGGCGAAGTCGTCGCCACGTCTCCTTGAAAGTATCTCGACTTACGCAAAAGCAAACGGGTTACAAATGACGCGAGAGCCGCTAGTCTTAACAGGCGGCGAGGCCGCCAAAAAAGACACGCAGGTTGTTAAAGCTGTTTTAGCTGCTATCGAAACCGACAAGATTTGCCGACACTCTTACGTGCTCGCTATTGGCGGCGGCGCATTTCTCGATGCCGTTGGCTTCGCCTGCGCAACCGCACACCGTGGCGTGCGGGTCATTCGCATGCCGACGACAACATTAGGCCAGGGTGATGCGGGCGTGGGCGTAAAAAATGGCATCAATACTTTTGGGAAGAAAAACTTCACGGGCGCATTTGCCGTGCCTGCAGCGGTAGTGAATGACCTCAAATTGCTGACGACGCTGGATGCGCGCGGCAAGCGCGACGGACTGGTAGAGGCCGTTAAAGTCGCACTGCTTAAAGATGCCGATTTCTTTAGTGCACTCGAAAAAGATGTCACACATTTAGCGGCGGGAGATTTATCGGCGATTGGGCGGGCAATTCGCCGTTCAGCTGAGCTGCACGCCAAGCACATTGCTGGCAGCGGCGACCCTTTTGAGTTGGGAAGCGCACGTCCATTAGATCTTGGACATTGGGCTGCCCATAAACTCGAATCGTTGACGGCCCACCGTTTGACCCATGGCGAGGCAGTTGCCATTGGGCTCGCCCTCGATATGCTCTGTGCCCGTGACCTTGGTCTCTTCGGTCGAGAAGAAGCCGAGCGGGTTCTTCGATTGCTTACGTCTCTCGGTTTTCGAATTTATGCACCAGAGTTGCACCAACAAGAAAGCGTGCCGCTCTTGAGTGGGCTTGAAGAGTTTCGAGAACATTTAGGCGGACAGTTAACCTTAGTTCTTCCAACGGCGATTGGTCAGTCTACACAGATACACCACTTGGCGCCTAGTTACGTCCGCGCTGTCATCGATGAGTTAAAAACGTACGATCAACTGACATGCGCCGCGCAGTCTTAAACGTCGTCGGACTCACCGCTCGTGATTTGCAGAGCGGAAAAATGCCTAAGTTGGCTGCACGCGTAGCCAATGGCTCCGTGGCGCGAGTGAAGCCAGCTTTCCCTGCCGTCACCTGTACGGCACAAGCAAACTATCTTACAGGTCTTACACCTGGCGAACACGGCATCGTCGCCAACGGCTGGTCAGACCGGGCGCTCTCCGAAGTTCATTTTTGGAAACAGTCTAACCGTATCGTTGAAGGGAAAAAAATTTGGGAAACTGTGCGCTCAAAACGCCCCGGATTCCGCGTCGCCAATCTCTTCTGGTGGTTTAATCTTGGATCAAGCGTGGATATAGCCGTCACCCCGCGACCTATTTATAAAGCGGACGGTTCCAAGGCGCTCGATATTGCAACGTGGCCACATGACTTGCGTTATGCCTTAAAGAAAGATCTTTGGGATTTCCCCTTCGGTGCCTTTTGGGGTCCGTATGCAGGGCTCGATTCGTCTCAGTGGATTGCCGATGCCGCTCGTTGGATTGAGTACAACGAAAAGCCCGACCTTAACTTAGTATACCTGCCGCACCTTGATTACGACTTGCAGCGGCATGGGCCTAGTTCTGTGGAAGCAGACGCTGCGCGCGCCGAAATAGATAAGCTTGTTGGGCGACTGGCTGATGACCTTGAGCGCTCAGGAGTAGAGGTCACTATTCTTTCCGAGTACAGCATCACGGCGGTTGACCGCGCTGTCTGCCTAAACCGTGTTTTCCGCGCGCAAGGCTGGCTGGCTATAAAGGAAGAACTCGGCGGAGAAATCCTGGACACCTTCCACAGTCGTGCCTTTGCAGTCTGCGACCATCAAGTCGCCCACATCTATGTGCGTGATCCAGCTCTACTCAGCGAGGTCCGTGCATTGCTTGAATCCACGCCTGGTGTTGAGCGCGTGCTGGATGTCGCTGCACAGAAAGCCGAAGGCCTTTGGCACGCGCGCTCCGGCGATTTACTCGCCGTATCCGATGCTCACAGTTGGTTCGCTTATAATTACTGGGAGGACGACGCGCGCGCGCCCGACTTCGCCCGCACCGTCGACATCCATCGCAAGCCTGGCTACGATCCCTGCGAACTGCTCATCGATCCAAACGTAAAGCTGCCGATGTTAAATGTACTTTGGTTCCTGCTTCGTAAGAAGCTTGGCTTCCGGGCGCTTCTCAAGCTCACGCCGTTGAATCCTCAACTCATTAAAGGGTCGCACGGACGCATGCCCGAGGACTCGCTTGATTGGCCGGTACTCATCGAGTCACGCGTCGGGCTTCCTGCTACCCTTGAGGCGACGCAAGTGCGCGACCGTCTCGCTGTTGGTTTCTGAGTCGATGCTATTGCTCCACGGACACTACAAATTCTTCCGGCGTCGCGTCGCTGTGCGTAATGTTTGGTGCACGGTTTGTAAGGACTCACGACTCGCCATCGGCATCCGTAGCCTCGTCGTTATTCATCTCTTCTGGATTCCAATCCTACCCATCGCGCGCGTGACCGACTGGACGTGCGCTAGCTGCGGCAAGGACCCCAAGGCGAATTTGTCGGTGCGCCCCGCTTCTATGCGCTGGCCTCTGGTGCTGGCTGGCCTGTTTGTGATCGCCGGTCTTTGGACGCTCGTTGAGACGTTGCGGACCGGGGAGGATGCGTTGGCTGGAAAGGATAAGAGCTTGGCCGACGGCATTGCTGGCGGAATCACACTCATCGGCTTTGGCGTTCTTTGGGGCTACATGGTGCGGCGTCAGCTTCGCAAGACCACCGAACTTGGTTTCGACGATGGCAAAACACCCGTTGCGCCGCTCGACGGATCACATTGTCCCCTCTGCAGTGAACTCTTGCTGATTCCAGGCAAGCCGCGCTGCGAGCGCTGCCAGGTTGACATCTTAGTTAACTGACCCTGCTTAGGCTGTCAGGCGCTCGAGACACTCTGTGTAGAGTCGCTGCGTACCCTTAACAATGTCGTCGGGCAGGCGCGGTCCTGGTGCACGCTTATCCCAAGGTTGGGCTTCGAGCCAATCGCGCACAAATTGTTTATCGTAGGAAGGCTGTGAGCGACCGGGCTGCCAGCGTTCAGCAGGCCAATAACGCGAAGAGTCGGGAGTGAGCACTTCGTCAATGAGCACAAGCGAACCGTCGGCCGCATGTCCAAATTCAAACTTCGTATCAGCGAGAAGAATGCCGGCTTGGGCCGCACGCTCAGACCCCATGCGATAAAGCGCGATCGACGCATCACGGACAGCTGTGAAATCTTTTTGTCCGAGAATCTCCGCACACCGCGCTTGGGTGATTGGCTCATCGTGCCCAGCAGCTGCTTTTGTTGATGGCGTGAAGATAGGCTCCGGTAGTTTAGATCCATCAAGTAACCCTGTCGGAAGTTTGTGATCTAAAATTGCACCGTTAGACTTGTATTCTTTCCAGCCACTGCCTGCTAAGTAACCGCGCACGACTGCTTCCACGGGTAAGGGTTTTAATTTACGCACCAACATTGATCGCGGAATAAGCGCCTCGTGGCCTTTCAGAGCCGCTGCAATTGCTTGCGAGTGATTGGGTGCAAGGTGAATGGGGAAAATTTTAGCGGCTTGCTCGAACCACCAGAGGCTAACTTGAGTGAGTAGGATGCCTTTGCCGGGCACGCCATTCGGCATGACGACATCAAATGCTGACAGTCGGTCAGTCGCGACAATCAGCAACTGTTCGCCCAAATCAAAAATTTCGCGCACCTTACCGGTCGCTACTTTGCGAAAAGGCAGACCTTCAACGGTCATTAAGGCTTCGGTCGGTAGTGCGGGAGCGCGCATGTCGATGCACGTGGGTTAAGCATTAAACGGAAAAGACGAAAGCGGAAACGACAGAAGACTCGTCACGAGGCTCACATTATCTAGATTTGCTCTACGCTACGCCCAATTTCAGGCCATTCCCTTCCTTTATGCTGCGCTACCTCCCACTCTTCGTTGTCTTCATTACTAGCCTCGTCTCAGCAGAGCCCCCTGTGACAAAGGATGTGCCGCCGAGCCGAACCGCATGGTTTGAAGATGTCCGTTTTGGTATGTTTATTCACTTCGGGCTATATTCTATTCCGGCGGGAGAGTGGGACGGCAAGAAAATGGGCCGGAATGATTACGCGGAGTGGATTCGTATGCAGCATAACTGGCCCAATGAACCAGTGGGCATCTCGCGCAGCGACTACGACACGCTTCTTTCGAAGTTTACGGCAGAAAAATTTAACGCAGATGCGTGGGCCGATGCGATGCACCAAGCGGGCATGCGCTATGTAGTGATTACTTCCAAGCACCACGACGGCTTTGCTTTGTGGAAGTCGAGTGTGTCAAAGTACAACATTGTCGACGCGACACCTTTTGGCCGTGACCTCCTCGCCGAACTTGCGACGGCTTGTCGCAAGCGTGGTATCCGATTTGGACTTTATTACTCGCATTGGCTAGACTGGGATTATCCAGGCGGAGCTTTGCCTCCTTGGCCTGAAATCAAAGGCGATTACGCTTTTGTGCAGCCCTCTCAGGAAGCCTACCAAAAGTATTGGGATGAAAAGTGCATCGCTCAGGTTGCCGAGCTTTGTGATCGGCTGAAGCCAGACTTACTTTGGTTTGATAGTTGGGGCGGAAAGTCGCGCGGCTTTTTGACGGACAAGCGCCTCGACCAACTTCTGGCAACGGTCCACGCCCATGCACCCGATTGTTTAGTGAATAGTCGCATAGGACGAAAGCAGGGCGTGGATTTACTTTCGATGGGCGATAATCAATTTCCTGATAAGGGTTTTGATATGCCGTGGGAGACCTCAGGTACGCTTAATTACTCATGGGGTTACAATAAATTCGACCATAAATGGAAACCCGTTGATCAGCTGATCCGTAATTTAATTAATAACGCATCGCTGGGCGGAAACTATCAATTGAACGTTGGTCCGATGGGCGATGGCAGCTTTCAGCCCGAAGCGCTGCAAAGCCTTGCCGGTATTGGTGCATGGATGGACGTCAACGCCGAGTCGATCCGCGGCACAACCGCAAGTGCGTTGGCTCGCCCGACTTGGGGGCGTTACACATTCCGCGCTCCTGGTACGCTTTACTTGCATGTCTACGAGTGGCCTAAAGATCGCCGACTTGTTGTTAACTTCAAAGGGCTACCTCAAGAAGCGGTGTTGCTTGCGGGCGGGGAAAAACTGGCTGCCTCGTACGAGCCTAATACGGGACTCATTATTACCGTGCCCGAGCAGAAGCCCAATACGCCCGTCCCTGTAATTCGTTTAACCAAGATGGGTAATCTTGGTGCCCGTTAATTTAAGTATCCAGGAGTGCTAAGCGAATAGCTTCCCCCGCCGCCGCGAGTCCAAAGGCTCCTGCAACGTGTGCGGCCGTGCCATAGCCCCACTCGCAATTTGGGTGTAGCTCCTCGTCATCTGGCAATTGGTTTCCAGGTAAGCCTTCACAGTCCGTGGCCACGCGCAGTGGTTCATCTGACCAAACAGCAGAGATATCCATCGGCCCTTTGCGCGGAAAGTCGAAGTTTTGTCGAAGGCGTTTGCGGACCAGTCGTAAGAGTGGGTCGTCGCGGGTGGAGGTTAAGTCTGAGACTTGAATTTGTGTTCCGCTGATGCGTCCTGCACAGCCGCCTGTCGTGACGGTACGTAGTTTGGCTGCGCGCGTGGCTGCAAGGATGCCGCACTTCGCGCTTAAGCTATCGATGGCATCAATCACAATTCCTTGGAAGCCGTCGAGCGCTGCGGGTGCGCCTGGCCGAGAGACGAAACGGATTTCTGCCTGTACATCAATTGTCGGGTGAATGCTGCGGGCGCGATCTGCGAGAACTTTTGCCTTAGGCTGTCCCATGGATTCTTTGACGGCATGCAATTGGCGATTAGTGTTGGAAGTACAAACGTCGTCACCGTCGACCAAGATGAGTTTGCCAACGCCGCTACGTGCCAGGGCTTCCGCCGTCCATGAGCCCACGCCACCTAAACCGATAATCATAAAAGAAGTACGCGAGAGTCGTTCGAGTGACGACTTGCCGTAAAGACGGGCTACGCCCGCAAAGCGTTCAAGGTATGCAGAATCCACGCCTCATGTTTGAAAGAGTCTGAGGTCTATTGGCGAAAGTAAAAAAGCCACGCTTGCCGAAACACCCAGATTTCTGCAGATTGACTGTCCTTCGTATGTCTTCGTCTGAACCTAGGAACCCTACCATTCTCTTGGCGCCCACGACGCCGTTGTGGTTCCACGTCTTTAAGTGGGCCTTTGTCGGTGCGTTAACGTTCTCTCTTTGGATTTTTTACACGGTGCTTCAGGACTACCTCAAATCTTCGTCCGTGGCAGAAACGTACCGTCGTTCCGCCATTCCGCTTATTCAGTATCGTCTCGAGCAGCGTGTTTGGCCGGAAGATTTTGATCTTACTAAATCTCCCGAAGGCTTAAAGCGGTACGACTTTTCTAAAGTCTGGGAAAAGGCTGCAGGCGACTTAACCGTCACTGGAACTTGGCGCTTTGTTCGGTCTGGGGCAGAAGGTGTCGCAGCGATTACGTTTGAGCCCAAAAACGTGCAAGATGCACAAACCTTCCTCGTTGCTTTGGATAAGCGCTTAGATGACGGACGTCCGGAAACGGGTCGTTTCCGGGTTAAGGCCGGTGTCGGCTCGTTTACGCTCCCGGTTGAGTGAACGCTTCCGCCCGTGCCCGACGATCCGCAGCGACGAGCGCTTCGGTGAGTTCAGCAATGTCACCGTCGAGTACTTGTTGTAATCCATGAAGCGTTAAATCGACTCGGTGATCGGTGACGCGATTTTGATGGAAGTTGTACGTACGCACGCGTTCCGAGCGGTCGCCTGAGCCAACTTGACTACGACGTGCGTCAGATCGCGCGGCGTGTGCTTCGGACGTTCGTAGTTCAAGTAAACGTGCGCATAAAATGCGCATCGCTTTTTGTCGATTGCGCAACTGCGAGCGTTCATCGGCGCAATAAACCATCAGCCCTGTTGGCTTATGGATGATTTGCACGGCTGATTCTGTTTTATTGACGTGTTGTCCGCCGGCTCCGCTTGCACGGGCAACCGATAAATCTAAGTCTTCAGGGCGTAATTCCACTTCAGTTTCCTCAGCTTCAGGAAGCACTGCAACCGTCGCGGCCGAAGTGTGAATCCGGCCAGAGGTTTCTGTGCTTGGTACGCGCTGGACGCGATGAACGCCTGCTTCTTGTCGAAGAGCGGCAAAGGCTCCTGAGCCTTCGATGAGCAGGACGGCTTCGCGGACTCCGCCCAAATCTGAGCGACTCAAGCTTAAGGTTTCATGTTTCCACCCCTGTCGTTCGGCGTAGCGACCATACATGCGCGCGAGTTCTCCGGCAAATAGCGCCGCCTCTTCGCCCCCCGTCCCTGCACGCACTTCTAGAATAACATTACGACCTTCGGCAGGGTCAGGAGGGACAAGCGCCTCAATAAGGGCGGTGGCTAGTTCGGGCAGGGCTGCCTCTGCTTCCCGGGCTTCCTCTTTAGCTAACTGTCGCATTTCATTGTCTGTACTGGGGTCTGAGAGCAAGGCCTGTGCTTCGGCTAACTTTTGTTCGGCCGCCTCAACCTTATCTCCAGCCGCCAGGGCAGAGTTTAAAAAGCGGAGTTCTTGGGCAAGGGCAGCCACGCGGCGTCCATCGGCAAAAGAAGCTGGGTCAGCTAAAATTGATTCAAGTTCAGCCCTGCGCCGGCGAAGGTTTGTAAGGTTAGGGCGGGGTGGCGATGCACTCATGACCAATCGGGGCTTGGATGCGGGCGGTGCCGCGGTTAATCCAATGGAGTGCTTGCAGGCACTCCGTGCAAGCCCGACCTTCTAACCGTGTCCGATTCTCGCCCCTCTGAACCCGCCTTACGCACTAGCCACGTGCTCGCTTGTGTCTGGGACTTTGATAAAACTCTTATTCCGGGATACATGCAGACGCCCCTCTTCCGTGCTTATGGCGTGGACGAAGTCGCCTTCTGGAAGGAAACCAACCAGCTCCCTGGTCTGTATGCACGTAAGGGTATTCGTACCTCGAAAGACACCGTCTACCTCAACCACCTTCTGAGTTACGTAAAGAATGGTCCATTGCGCGGCCTCACCAATAAAAGGCTCCGTGAATTGGGTGCAGATATCGAACTCTGCCCAGGACTCCCAAATTTCTTTTCTGAAATCCAAACTCACGCACAGGCTTTGGGTGCTAAGCAGGGGCTAGAAGTCACCCTGGAACATTACATTGTCAGCACAGGTATCGCTGAGATGATTCGAGGCACTCAGTTAGCCCGTCACTGCGCAGGTATCTATGGTTGCGAATTTCTCGAAGAACCATTGCCGCCTAACTTTACGCACCAGCACGAACTTTCTTTAGAGACACCGTCCGAAATATCCCAAGTTGCGGCAATGGTCGATAACACGGTAAAGACGCGGTTTGTTTTTGAAATTAATAAAGGAACGAGCCGCGATCCAGGAATTGACGTTAACGCAGTGGTACGATCTGAAGACCGCCGCGTGCCTTTCGAAAGCATGCTGTACGTCGCTGATGGCCCGAGTGATGTCCCTGTATTCTCTTTGTTGCGTAAGAACGGTGGGAAGACCTTTGCGGTGTATCGCCCAGACAGCGAAGCGGAGTTTGCTCAATGCGACAGCTTGCTGCAAGTTGGCCGTGTTCATGGCTATGGCCCTTGCGACTATACAGACGGCTCATTCACCACGCGCTGGATCCGTCACGCAGTTTCAGGCATGATCGAGCGATTGGTTGCAGAGCGCCGACAGGCCGTTGACGCCCGCGTCTCTCAACCACCACGTCATATCCATCCGCCTGCTTCAGGTTCCTCTATTAAGTCCGGTGGCACACAGCCGGGTCTTTTCGGCGACTGATTTTCATGGCTACCCCTGCACGTAAACGTTCTGCAACGCTTGCTCGCCCAACCAGCGAGAGCCGTCCGATTGTTGCCGTCGTCCTATTTTTACTTGGCACATTCTTTCTCGCGTCGATGGCGTTTCGAGATGCAGGTCAGGAGTGTTTTTTGCGCACGGCCCTTGAGCGCGCCTTTAGCATCCCTTCTGATTCGGCTGTCGCCACAACTGGAGCTAATCCATGCGGCAGTTTTGGAGCGTTCGCAGCCACGCTCTGTTTTGCGTTTTTAGGATACGGAGCCTTTCTTATCCCCACCTTCTTGTTTGTTGCGGGATGGTTGGCGCTGAACCGTCGAGCTCACACGCTTTGGCCAACCAAGACATTATTAATGTTTGGATGCGTCCTGCTCGGTGCTGCATTACTCGCGCTATTTTTAGGCATCAGTGCGCCTATGGATGGGCTGACGGCATTTGATCCGAAGGGTGCAGGCGGAATGCTTGGACGGTTTATGTACCAGCGCGTCCTTGAGCCAGCCGTCGGCGACATCGGCGCATGGCTAATCCTTGTTCCTGCTTACGGATTTTGTTTATTGGGCGTGCTAGCGGATGACCCTAAGGCAACGCTAGCGACATGGATCTCGGAATTACGCGACAGCTTCTTGGACTGGAATAAGCAGCGACGTGAACAAAATCTTCGCATGGCAGAGGCGCAGCGTCGGGATGCTGAAGCCCGCAAACTAGCACTGCGTATGGCCGAGACTGTTAAGGGCTCGACATTGGTTGCGCCCATTGCTGAAAGCCCTGTGGCTCAAGAAGCGCCGTCAGCCGCAGTCACCCCTCCTGTAAAAGTCGTGAATCCCGACAAAGTTGTTATTGGGAATCCCGATGACAACAGCGATGGATTGAGCGGCGTCTTGTCTGCCGACGAAAAGAAACCGAAGATAAAAGTAGACCAAGACCCCAAGCCTCAGGTCACTGGCAAGGTCTCTGTTACGAAGCCGGAGAGGATTGAGCGCGCCACCGCCGCTCAGCTTCGCAAGAAAACAGGCACATACATTTTCCCTGGATTAGATTTAGTAACACCCCCTCCGCCCCGTGATGAAGCGCGCGAAGATTACCGTCGTCGGGCGGGAGAGCTTATCCAGACACTGCGAGAATTCCGGGTCGAAGTTGTTCCGGTAGATCCCGAGAACGGTGTCGATGTCGGTATTCAGCAGGGGCCTTCGATTACACGGTACGAAATTAAACCTGCTCCAGGTGTTCGCGTTGAGCGTATCTCGGGTTTGCAGAACAACATCGCTATGAACATGAAAGCTGATGCGGTGCGTATCCTTGCGCCTGTCCCTGGTAAAGGAACGGTGGGCATTGAGATTCCCAATAGCCGCAGGCAGCTGGTTGCACTTCGTGAGATTCTTGAATCCAAGGCGTGGGTCGAGGCGGATGCCGCCATCCCGGTTGTGTTGGGTGTCGACAGCGTGACCAACAAGCCAGTCGTCCAGGATTTAGCTAAGATGCCGCATGCGCTGATTGCAGGTTCTACAGGCTCGGGCAAGTCGGTCTGCATTAACACGCTGCTCATTTCGATGCTCTACCGGATGTCGCCGGCCGACTTACGTCTTATCATGGTCGACCCAAAGGTTGTCGAGTTGCAGGTCTACAATGAGATCCCTCATTTATTAGTTCCTGTCGTCACCGACCCTCAGAAGGTTCCTGCGGCATTGAAGTGGCTTATTTCCGAGATGGAGCGTCGCTACCGTATCTTCGCGGCAGTGAATGTACGCAACTTGGCGGGCTTTAACGCGAGGATTACCCGCGACGTCGAAGAAGCTGCGAAAGCTAAACAAGAAGAACTCAACCTGACGCCCGATGAGCGCGCAGCTGCTGCCGAAGCAGTGGCCGAAGGCCCAGTGGCTGCGGTGGAAATTCCCAAAGAAAAATTACCATTCATCGTCTGTATCATCGATGAGATGGCTGACTTAATGATGGTTGCGGCAAAAGATATTGAAACAGCGGTAGCACGGATTGCTCAGAAAGCTCGCGCCGCGGGCATTCATATGGTTTTGGCTACGCAGCGTCCATCAACCGATGTCATCACCGGATTAATTAAAGCAAATCTTCCAACACGCATTGCCTTTAAGGTGGCGGCAAATGTCGACTCGCGGACAATCCTAGATCGCAGCGGAGCGGAGACGTTGGTCGGCTTTGGCGACATGCTTTTCCTGCCGCCTGGTTCAGCCTCCCTGCAACGCGTCCAGGGATCATTTATTTCTGACGAAGATGTTAGCCGCATCGTCGCATTCATTCGCGAAAAGAACGGGCCGCCTGAGTTCTTGAGCGAAGTCCAAGAAGCCTTAGACCGTGCGAATGAACCCGGTGAAGGCGGCGACTCTGATGGGAGCGGTCCAAGTTCAGATCCGATGGCAGCTAAGGCCTGGGAGATTATTCGCACCACACGTCGTGCGTCCGTTTCGATGCTCCAGCGCAGATTGTCGATCGGGTACAATCGTGCCGCTCGCATCATGGATACTTTGGAGGAAGAAGGTTATGTGGGTCCAGATAACGGCTCTTCCCCGCGCGAGATTCTTCGCGAAGACGGTTAAGCACCCAAAATATAGTGCGTTGAACGCCGGGTTGCTTTGCCAATTCCGAAATGGCTTGCAACGCCTTGGTCAACGGGCGGACTGAGGCACTGACATGCCTTCAACCCAAGATCTCTTCGCGCGTAATCGGGAATGGTCTCAGGATATTCGCCGGACGAAGCCGAAGTTTTTTGAAACACTATCAGCGCAGCAGAGCCCGCGTTACCTTTGGATTGGATGCTCCGACAGTCGCGTGCCCGCAAATGAAGTCGTCGGACTGCTTCCGGGAGAACTTTTTGTGCACCGCAATGTAGCGAATGTCGTCGTGCATACTGATCTGAATTGCCTGTCGGTTATTCAGTACGCCGTCGAAGTCCTGAAAGTTGAGCACATCATTGTGTGCGGTCACTACGGTTGCGGCGGAGTTCAAGCTGCACTCGAAGGTCGTAAATTAGGCCTGATTGATAACTGGCTACGTCACATCACCGACGTTCGGATGCGCCATGAACTCGCGATTCGTTCCGTGTTAGGCCCTGCACAGTTGGACACACTCTGTGAACTTAATGTCGTCGAACAGGCACGTAATGTTTGTGCGACAACGATTGTTCAAGATGCATGGGTGCGTAAACAGCCCTTACAAGTCCATGCCTGGATTTATGGTCTGCGCGACGGCCTCCTGAAGGATCTTGGTCTTTCCGCGGGCTCCGCGAGTGAAGTCGAACCCGCTTACCAAAAAATCTTAGACCGCTACCGTACCTAAGGTCTTTTAGCTAAGGTATTACGGCGCTCCACGCTGTAACCATTGGCTGACAGGGTGGGGTATGACTGCTGATGATCAACCGCGTGAGCGCCTGCGTCGCCTAGGGCCGCGAGCTTTACTTGATTCCGAACTGCTTGCCTTAATGGTAGGGCTAACTGCGCGCGGTCGCCCCCCAGAGTCTATCGCCGATGCCATACTGGGTGAGTCGGGTGGGCTTTCAGCACTCGCTGCTTGGGAGATGCCCGACTTCTCGAGGGTACAGGGTCTTGGTCCAGCGAAAGCATCTGAGCTGGTGGCAGCATTAGAAATTGCCCGAAGGGTAAGGGAACGAGCTCACGATCCAGGCGAAAGACTCGATGCTCCCGCAAAAGTCTGGACGCGCCTTGAGCCATTGGCGTCGGGCCTCTCGGTCGAGAAATGTTGGGCCCTGTGTTTGAATCGACGTAATCGTTTGTTAGCACTGCACGAAGTCAGTTCAGGAACGGCCACAAGTTCGCTTCTGCACCCCCGTGAAGTTTTTCGGCAGGCTCTTCGTCACTCAGCAGCAGCGGTGATTGTCGCACACAATCACCCGAGTGGTGATCCAGCCCCAAGTCACGCCGACCGCGCAGTGACCCGTCAGCTCGTCGAAGCTGGCCGAATGATCGGCGTGGAGTTGCTCGACCATGTCATTGTTGGCCGGCCTGAGTCAGACCCAACCTCCAAAGGCTGGTTTAGTTTCGGCGAGGCGGGGCTGATCTAGCGCGCCAGAGGCGCGCAGCGGGAAGCAGGAAGGAGCAGGCTGGAAGCGGCCCCAACTTGCCCCTTCCTGCTTCCTGCTTGCCCCTGTGTCTTGGTAAAGTGTCCCCGCCTGTGCCGATTCTGCATTGGAGCCCCAGTGTTTCCCTAGGTTAAGTGGGTGGCGCGGAGCCCGGCTCAGACGAGGCCGGTCGGGTCGCTGCCTCCCGTTAGTATGTACGTGGGAGA
>CANHHS010000038.1 GCA_947460445.1 Opitutia bacterium
ATGAAAAAAGGTGAAGATGACCCTGACCTGATTGCGACCTACGCACAATTTGGACGTCACTTGCTCGTCGGCTCATCCGCACCCGATAGCGCCCTGCCCGCCAACCTCCAAGGACTCTGGGCTGAGGAATACACGCCACCCTGGAACGCAGACTACCATACCAATATTAATGTGCAGATGAACTATTGGCCGGCACACCCCGCCAACCTCGCGGATCATGCGGCGCCTTATCACCGTTATATTTTTGCGATGGCGAAAAGCGGGGAAGCTTACGCGAAACAATATTTTCGCGCTCGCGGCTGGCAGGGCGGAATATCCTCCAATGCATGGGCGGTAGCGGCTCCGGGAGATCCTGGCAGTGCTGGCTGGACGCTTCTCCCCGCAGTCAATGGCTGGCTGGCCGAAGATCTCATCCGCCACGTCGACTACACTGGCATAGACCTTGAATTTCTTTCGAAGGCTTACCCTGTCGTCAAAGGCGCTGCTCAGTTTTATCAAGACACCCTGATTGAATTACCAGGCCGCGGCTTAGTGACAGCACCTTCGAGTTCACCTGAGAACGCTTACCGGCTGCCCAACGGCGAGGTCCATAAGATGTGCCTCGGCGCGACGATGGACCTGCAGGTCGCTGCATCCGCAATGACTTCGGCTTACCGTTTAGCTGCAACCCTTGTGACAGATAAGGCAGAGAGTAAATCGTGGGCCGAAACCGCAAAACGCATCGTACCCATGAAAATTGGGCCCGATGGACGATTGCAAGAATGGCTTGAGCCGTACGCAGAACCCGAGCCCCATCACCGCCACGTTTCTCACCTTTGGGGGCTCTACCCTGGCAATCTTATCAGCATACGCACGACACCTGAGCTCGCTGCCGCCGCGCGTGCGACGCTCGAAAAGCGCACCGATGCATCGACGGGCTGGTCGATGGCTTGGAAGGCTTGTTTCTGGGCACGTCTACATGACGGCGATCGTGCATATAAATTACTCCGGCTGCTCGTCGGCCGTGGTGATCCCAACTTACTTTGCGAACACCCACCGTTTCAGATTGATGGTAATTTCGGCGGAACGGCAGCCATCTGTGAGATGCTCGTGCAGACAAATGGCCATGAAATCGAATTGCTGCCAGCCCTGCCCACTGCCTGGAAAAAAGGCCGCGTGCGCGGCATCTGTGTCGTCGGCGCAAATGAGTTAAGCTTTGCTTGGGAACGTCAGGCCGATGGGGTCTTAAAAATCTACGACTTAACTGTAAAGTCGGGCTATATGAAAAAGGTCCAACTGCGCGTTGGGGATAAAGTACAAAGCTTCGACGTCGAACCCGGCAAGGTAACGCCAATTAACTTCTGAGCCGATACTCAGTTGCGATTCCCGTACTTACGTTGCGGGGGTGACGAAGGCGGCACCGGATCAACTTGTACGCCCGCGCAACCCGGGTGCTTCCCGAAAGTCGCATAAGATTCAGGATCAAATCGCGTCGTCATGCCACGAGCAGCATCAGACACCAAGACGCGTCCGTCTGGCTGGATAAGACCAATGGAAACGGCCACCGTGCCATCGACTTTGCGCGTGTATGCAGAGAGCTCAGCCAAGAAGGCTTCGCCTTCGGGTCCAGGCTTTAAAACAAAGGTAATGCGTTTCACCAGCGAGGGACAGTTCCGCAAAGGCTGGATAGAATGAGCCTGTAATGACCACTCGCCCCGCTCTTCTCGATACACCAATCGACAATCAACCGCGACCATTGAGCCGTCCATCAACAATGGGGCATCGCCATCCTTAATCGCAGCTGCGCGCTCATAAGCCTCCGTAAACATTAAGACCTGCAAATTGTGCGTGCGGTCAGCGATATTGAAAAGCGCCCATGGACGGTTGTCCTTCTTTGAAAGTTTTTTCTCAAGACTCCCAATGATGCCGCAGATACGAACGAGGTGACGCTCCTCCTTCGGGAGATCAACAGTAGCCAATGAACCGTGGAATGTTGCCACCGCTTCATCAAGCCCACGGAAGTCGGCCAAGGGATGGCCTGATAGGTAAAGACCGAGTAATTCTTTTTCATCACGCAGTCGTTCCATCGAGGGCATCGGGGCTGACTTACGTAAAATAGGATCACCGCCCGAGAGCGACCCAGCCGCGTCGCCACCCATTAAATCAAAGAGACTGCCCTGCCCTGCAGCCCGCTCTTTACGCTCATTGGCGTGACGTCGGCGTACCGACTCAATCGAGTCAACAAGGTGCTGACGGTCCTCTTTCGTAAAGTCGAGAGCGCCGGCACGGATTAAGCAGTCGAGGGTGCGCGCATTGACGTCGCCTTCGGCCAATCGGCCAACCAAGTCATCCAGCCCCTTAAACGGTCCACCCTTGGCTCGCTCGGCCTCAATAGCCCGCGCGGCAACCTCCCCTACGCCCTTGATTGCCCCTAAGCCGAAACGAATAGCGTTCTCTTTGTGTGCCGGTGTGAAATTCGTTTCCGATAAATTGATATCTGGACCCGACATACGAATGCCGAGTGATTCACACTCAGCGACAAACTCACCAAGCTTATCCGCGTTGCCTTGTTCCGATGTCAGCACGGCCGCCATAAATTCGACAGGGTAATTCGCCTTCAAGTACGCTGTGCGGTACGAGAGAATTGCGTAGGCTGCTGAGTGAGACTTATTGAAACCGTATTCAGCAAACTTTTCGAGAATTGCGAAAATCTCTTCAGCCGTCTTCTTTTCAATTTTATGGGTCTTCGCGGCGCCCTCAATAAAGATGGAACGCTGCTGATCCATCTCTTCCTTAATCTTTTTACCCATTGCTCGACGCAAGAGGTCGGCACCGCCGAGCGAGTAGCCAGCGACCACACGAGCAACTTCCATCACCTGCTCTTGGTAAACCAAGATGCCGCAGGTTTCTTTAGCGACTTTTTCAAGCAAAGGATGGGCATAACGAATGGTCTTCGGGTCCTTTTTCCCGCGCACGTAATCGGGAATAAACTGCATCGGTCCTGGACGATAAAGTGCGATCAGGGCGACAATCTCATCAATCGAGGCGATGCTAAACTGTCGGCAAAGTGCCTGCATGCCACCGGACTCGAGCTGGAAGACGCCGATGGTTCGCGCGTCGTTAAGAAGCTTAAATGTCGGGGCGTCATCGAATGGGATTTTCTCGATTTCAAAATCTGGGAGCTGTCGGTGACGGCGAACAAGGTTCTGGGCGTCGTCGATAACCGTGAGCGTCTTTAGGCCCAAGAAATCCATCTTCAAGAGGCCAAGCTTTTCAACGGGGTCTTTGGCATACTGAGTGGTTAAGTTGCCTTCCTGTATTGTGACCGGAATAATTTCCGTAAGCGGTCGATCAGCGATAATCATGCCGCATGCATGTTTGCCGCTGTTACGGACCATACCCTCAATGACGAGTCCTTGATCAACAATCTCTCTAGCCGTCGGGTTAACTTCAGTCTCATGGCTGAGTTCGGCTGACTTCTCAAGCGCGTCCTCGATGGTGATATTGATATCGTCAGGAACGAGCTTCGCTAGGCGGTTGGTTTCACTAAACTCGAGACCACGAATGCGCGCTAAATCTCGCACCACCATCTTAGCACCAAAGGTACCAAAGGTAATGATGTTAGCGACCCGGTCTTCGCCGTATTTCTTGCGGACGTAGTCGACGACTTCATCGCGACGGCGCATACAAAAATCGATGTCGAAGTCGGGCGCAGAAACACGCTCGGGATTCAGGAAGCGCTCAAAAAGCAGCCCGAAGCGAATCGGATCAATGTCAGTTATCTTTAGGCAATAGGCTACGAGCGAGCCAGCGCCTGATCCGCGACCGGGGCCTACAGGGATTCCTTGGCGACGGGCCCAATCAATGAAATCCCAGACGATGAGGAAGTAGTCGACGAAACCAGTGCCCGCAATGACACCGAGCTCGAAATCAATACGGCGAATAAGCTCAGCAGGACTGATTTGATTAGGACCGGGCACCTTATCATCGGCCTGGTGTTTCGCGTTATCGTAATCGACTCCATAGCGCTCTTTCAGACCCTTCTTAACTTCATTCAGCAAAAGTGTGCCAGGGGTGCGCATCGGTTCGCGCAGATTTTCAGGGATAGTAAAGTCTGCCTTTTTCCCGGCGGAAGTTGCTAATTCATTCTTGAGCGCCTCGTAGCCATCGAGAATTTTCTCGATACGTGGTGAGTTCTTAGGCCGCGATTTGATTTCAATCGGGTAAACGGGGTAAAAGCTTTTACCGACAGGTAGAGCGACGTCGCACATTTCCGCGATGGCGACCGTGTTGGTAATTGTTTCAGGAACTTCTGCGAAGACCCGGCGCATCTCGGCCTCACTCTTTAAGTAAAATTCTTTAGCCGAATAACGCATACGGCGTTCATCCGCTAAGCGTGCGCCTGTCTGGATGCACAACATAGCGTCGTGCGCGCCGCTGTGTGTTGCCTCGACATAGTGCACGTCGTTGGTCGCAACAGCACGAAGGTTAAACTCTTTCGCCAACTGCAGGAGAGGGGCCAAGATCGACTTCTGCTCCTCGAGTCCGTGGTCCATCAACTCGATGACAAAGTTTTCCCGGCCAAAAATTTCGATGAATTTACCGCAGGCCGCACGAGCGCCATCGATATCTCCACGCAAAAGGAGCTGCGGGATAACTCCCTGTAGGCATCCGCTAAAACCAATGAGGCCTTTAGCATGCGCGGCTAACTGTTCGAGATCGGTCCGCGGCTTGTAATGCAGACCAACGGTGTGTGCATTCGAGACAAGGCGTGTCAGGTTTTGATAACCTTCGAAATTGCGCGCCAGCACTCCCATGTGATAGTACTTGTGTTCACGACGGTCCGGCTTGGCGGTATTGAGATGATCCCAGACGAGGTACAGCTCACACCCTAACAAGGGCGTAATTTTTTTATCACCCTTTTTTGAAAGGGTTTTGGCTTCATTCCAAAAATCGAAAAGTCCGAAAAGATTGCCGTGGTCCGTGATGGCAACAGCGCGCATTCCCATGTCGCAGGCCTTGCTCATCAAACGGTCAATCCGGCTACAGCCGTCGAGCATACTGTAATCGGTATGCACGTGCAGGTGCACGAAATCCTGACTGTTGGGCTCGACTGCCATACTCAAGGGGTAAGGTAGGACAGGCCGATGGCTGGGAGCAAGGGGAAGCCGTGCACGAAGCTCATGCGCCTGAAGTTAAGCCCCTTAACCCCTTTAATCACGCGAAGCCCTTGCTCTCAATTCTGCTTAAGGCCGCTGCCAGACACGCACCCAATCGACCTCGAGGGTGGCTGGGAAAGCTGTCTTTTCGGGGTGGTCCTTTTCGCGCACCGCTAAATTCAAAATCATGTACATGGGTCCTTGAAAAGTTAAGTCTGCCCCGACTTTTGTTTCAGCGATATCGGTCTGATTCAAAAGATGCCCATCAACGGCCAGCGTGATGGACTGGGCGTCCCAGTTCATCGTCCACGTATGAAAATCACGCGACCATGTGGCTAAGTCTTTATAATCACCCGGCGGATAAAGGGCCTTAAGCTGGTCACTCTTTCGGCGCGTTGTGTCCCATTTCTGACGACTCGAATCAGGTCCCCAGCACGCATTGGCGAGTAATTCGCCCTCGTACCACTCCATCAAATCTACTTCGCCGCACTTCGGCCAACCATGCTGCGTGCCCATAAACCAAAAAGCCGGCCAAAGACCTTGGCGTGTATCCAAACGTCCACGAATTTCAAATCTTCCATAAAGCCAAGCGGCTTTGCCTTTAGTGGTAAGACTAGCTGATGTATATTCGGCTGAGGGCGTGCTTTTATCCCAGCTCTTTGCTCCTGCCTGATAACCCGGGTTAACAAAATGCTCTCGCTGGGCTGTGATCACGAGTCGACCGTTAGCGATGATAGCGTTTTCGTGGCGATAAAATTGCGGTTCATGGTTTCGAACAAATCCACGTTCGTAATCCCATTTCGAGGGGTCGGGTCGCCCGGGTACGCTAAACTCATCAGCCCACACCAACTTCCATCCGTTGACGTTTTGTCCCACAACCGGTTCGTTGCTGGCTAAAATTTTCGCCGAGCAAAGTATGATTAGGTAAAAATAGCAGATTCGCACTGAGTAAGCGGGCTTAAGCCTGCGACGCGGATTTGAATAACTCTATATAAGCACGCGTGACAGCTTCGCGCGAGAAAGACGTATCGAGCGTCTTGCGCCCGCCTGCGATCAAGCGGGATGCGACTTCTGGCTGGGCTTGTAATCGAGCAATCGCAGAGGCAAGGGCTAGCGCATCACCCACTGGGTAAAGCAGGCCGTCCACGCCGTTTGTCATCATCCAAGAAGGACCTTCAGACTGAGAGGCAATAACTGGTACGCCTGCACCCCAAGCCTCAAGAATGACATTTCCAAGTGGCTCATGGAGCGAAGGCATACAGAAGACATCGCAAGCCGAGAGCCACGGATTGGGATCCGTCTGCCATCCTGCAAAATGCACACGTGTAGCGACGCCGAGGTCTCGAGCCTGCTGGCGAAGATTCTGCTCCTCTTCGCCTTCTCCCAATAGACAGAGATGCGCGTTAGGCGTGGTGGCTAGCGCTTCAATGAGCGTATGGAATCCCTTACGGCGGACAAACCGTCCAAGGCCGAGAATAACAAATGCGCCTGGGGGCGCTCCGAGTTTTTCACGGGCAACCGCTGGAGTGGGACGAGAGAGTGTAAAATTAGAAATAACCTTGGCGGGCTTATTCCAGCCAAGCGCCTTGACGTGTTCGGCGATACCAGGCGTGTTACAAATGAGTATATCGATATTGCGAAAGTGTTTAAGCGTTGTCGGGTAGTCTCCGAGACGCGCCACACGCAGACCGCACCCACCTGATGGCATAAAGTCAGCGGCTCGTGGCATCCAAGCGAGTACGCCCGCTGGCTTTTGCGCGGCGACGAGCCGTTTAAACTTCCACGGAATTAAAAAACGCGAAGGCGTAAGGAGGCGTGGCAAGCCTTCATGTACCTCAACATTCGCAGGAAGCTTACTCTTCCAGCTGCGCTCAGGTCGAATCAGCACTGTCTGCTCAATGCCGGCTTCACTCAGCGAGCCCACCAAGCTCACAAAGAACTTCTCTGCACCGCCGTCGCGTCCGAAATGAGTATGAAAAATCCGCATGTCTTTTATAATCCACAGGCACGACGGTCATCTTCAGCAGCATCACGCTCACCCATTTCAACCTGGTACATGCGGGCTTCCGTTAGAAAAGTATAAACGGCGCCCGTAACTGATTGGATGAATCCAGGAAACCCGCAGAGAAACATTCGGCGAACGATATAATAGCGCAAAAAATAGACGATCGGGTTAAAGACCAGGCGGATGGGGCGCGTATGCTTACCCTCGCCGCGCAGCTGGCGGACTTTAAGAACAGCATAGCGTGCCTCCTTAATTAACTGCTCATCAACTGGGAGTAAACGGAAGTGAAGCAGTGTGCCGCGTGAAGCCGTGGCGACGGTACCTTTAACGAGGATAGCCTCGTGAACTAAGAGGTCGGTATTGTAATGAACATCTGCCCGACGAACGAGGCGCAGCATTCGACCCTCATGGGCAAGCGGCGGAGCATACCCAAGCCCAAGCAAGTAAGGTCGACGGGTGAGGCGCCAGCCTGCCACTGACTTCTCGTTGAGTAGGGCTGGCAGCGACTTCCGAAGCTCAGGATCCAGTCGTTCGTCGGCATCAATATTGATCGCCCATTCCTGCGTACACTGCTCAAGGGCAAACTGCTTCTGACGAGCGAAGCCAGGCCACCCAGCTTGGAAAATTCGGATAGGCCAGCCTTCGCCCTGCAAGCGGGCGAGGATTTTAAGCGTGTCATCACTTGAGCCTGAATCGACAACAACAATTTCGGCACACTCCGCAAGGGTGCGAATACAGTTCTCAATGCAACTAGCCTCATCTTTGCAGATGATGAAGGCACTAAGCGGCAGTCGGCCCGAAGACATGTGCCGAAAGTAGGCCAAACCATTCCAGAGACAAGCCCTAGCAACCGTGCATGACGCTTTACACTTCACAGCGACATGCGCTGCGACAAGATACCAACCTTCGTGCGGGCGTCGTATAACGGCTATTATGTGAGCTTCCCAAGCTTGAGACGAGGGTTCGACTCCCTCCGCCCGCACCACTTGTTCGAGACTAAAGACTAAAGACCAAAGGGCCACTAGTGACCCCATTCTCGCCGGCCTCTAATCCCTAGTCATTCGTCCTTAGTCTTTAGTCCTTAGCCTTTAGTCTCTCTTGCCTTCTTGGTCACCGAGGAACTCTGGCATCGGCTGCTCCTTGGAATGATTAATGCCCGAGCGCGCGAACACCTTAAAGAAGGTCCGATAGATAATCTTTAGGTCGAGCCATAGTGACTGGTTGTCGACATACCACACATCGAGTGCAAATTTCTGCTCCCAGCTAATGGCATTACGACCATTGATCTGCGCCCAGCCGGTGACGCCGGGGCGAACTTCCATGCGGCGACGCTGGGTGGCATTATAGCGCGGCAAGTAGCTCATCATCAGGGGTCGTGGACCTACCACACTCATCTGGCCTATCAATACGTTCCACATCTCTGGAAACTCATCGAGGGTGGAAGCGCGTAAGAATTTTCCAAAAGCAGTGAGGCGCTCGTTGTCAGAAAGTAATTTTCCTTCTGCGTCACACGCATCGGTCATCGATCTAAACTTAACAATCCGGAAGGGCTTGCCGCCTTTACCAGGTCGTTCGTGCAAAAAGAACACGGGTGATCCAAGTTTGATACGAACAAGAATCGCAACAATCACGAGTAGCGGCGAAAAAACAATGAGCCAACCCAGCGAGAAGAAGATGTCGAAAATTCTTTTAGCCACGATTAACGCGATTGAAGGGAAATGCGCTCGATAGTCACCTCGCGGAGGTTTGGGAGGCTGTCGGTAAAAGCAATCTCGACCTCTGCCACCGTGCCCACGTTAGCTCCAACGGGCACTTCAAGCACCGTACGACCCCAAACGCGCACACTATAGGGCAATGTTTTGGATGCAGGTGGAGGCGGGGGCGCATGCAACACCTTCGGCACAGGAGGCGCCTTCGGTGTTTCAGGAAAACGCACAGCGAGGACCACAGAGCCTTGGCGAATAGATTCTGCAACATCGGCATCGATGCTCACGCGAATGATTTCGCCAGCGGCAACTGTGACGCGCTTAAACAGCCGTCCTTGTGGCGCACGTATCGTCAAAAAATTACGCGACGAGGAAACAGCCGCAGGGTATGCTAGCCGCGTCGTCCATTCTCCACCCGGGAGATGTACCAGGCCGTTCCAAGCAACGACGCGTGGCAAGGTTGTGTCAGCCATACGCATGGCAATGCGCGCGGCCGCAGGCGCTGCGCTAGGGATAATCAGTTGCTTGCGCTCCTCGGCAGAAAGCTGTGCAGCTAGTAAAGGCCAAGGATTGGGCTGAACTGAAGCAGACCACTTCACAGGAAGACTGCCGGGCCATTGTGCGCGCAATAGTTCACCCTCTGCCTGATCGCGCGCCAGCTCAGCCATCATCATTTTCTGCCAACGCAAAAGGGGTGCGTCTGAGCTTTTTTGTGTGGCAGTATTCGCTAAGCGTGAGCGCTCGGCTTCGGCTACACTGAGTTTCCACGCGATAACAAACTGCGCTAAGCGCATGCGCATGCGAGTGTGTCGGGCGTCGTTTGGTGCAGCCGCCAGCGCACCTTGTGCTTCGGCTAAATCTTTTTCGGCATCAGCCTGGAGTTGAGGTGAAAGTAATTCTGCCGCCGAACATCCATCGCGCCAGCCAACCAGCCATTGACCGGGCATACGATGCTGGGCCATCGAACCCCAGACATCTTCAATGCGACTAAACAGGGCAATCATTGCGGGCGAGGCGGGACCATAGGCCGCATCAAACCATTGCTGTGTCAGCTGTGCAGCGTCTGCGCGGGCGTCTGACAGCAATTTAACCCCGACCCAGGCCTTCGGCGCATCATAAATCCAAAGAGGATCAAGTTCGGCAAACCATGACGAAACGCCCGCTTTATGTGCAGCCTGGATGGATTGTGTCAGCGCTGGTAAATGCACGCGCGGGATCACCACGTCGCGACCAAACCAATAATCCCAAACGCCTAAACGACGGGCCCCACTGCGTCCCCACGCTGCGAGATTCGCTGCATCCATTTTTGCGAACTCAGGATTCGCATACTGTATACGGTCAGCGCAGATAGCCGGAAAGATAACAGGGTTAACTTTCACCTTGGGGCAGGCAGCTACGTCCAAATACGCAAGGCACCCGATGGCATGATCGCCAGGCGGCGCCCAATCGAGCGCTGCCACTTTGTTTAGAAAACCAAAAACATAATCGGACCGATTGGGGCGTCCATCATACATGCCCTTGGGCTGAGCGACGTCTGCCTCTTCATAAACAAGAGAGTCGTTGATACCTAAATTAACGGCGAGCGCTTGGGGATTCTTCGCAAACCAAGCCTTACTGTATGCCGCCACTACGCTCGCTGCTTGTGGGTGAGAAAGTTTGGGCTGAGCGGCACGGCCACCCTTCATTGTCGCAGGACTGTCAGCATTAGATTCGCTCAGAAATTGTGGCTTGTCACCCAATGCTGCATAAAGGCCATGCGTACAGTTTGGCCTTTCACCATAACCCACTCTCCGCGCCCAGGCAATTGACTCTGAATCAATCAGTCCAGATACCGACCTCCATGAAAAACTTGGGCGCCAGATTTCATCCGTTGGTAAACCGACTTCACGCAGGGGTTTAAAATCAGCACCATTCACGCCTGGCATTACAAAGACCATCCCGAGTGCTTGCTCGCAGAAGCGACCGGTGGCGATGTAGGTAGCCATCGGGGTATTGCCGACAAGGTAGACAAGCTGCCCGCGCGTCGTCCTGACAGCCGTGTCGCCATCTGCCACTGGCGCGGCGATTCCTGCTTTTGCAGCGGCCAAGGTGCGCCCCAATGCAATACCAGGACCAGATGCAATCACCCCGCTGCCCTCTTG
The DNA here is from genome assembly GCA_947460445.1 of Opitutia bacterium. Classification (GTDB taxonomy): domain Bacteria; phylum Verrucomicrobiota; class Verrucomicrobiia; order Opitutales; family UBA953; genus UBA8828. Next base: position 10,991 of record CANHHS010000038.1, read on the forward strand.
GCGGATCTCAGGGCGCACGCCGGTAACCTCTTTACACGCATCCGCTAAAGACTGAGCAGCGGCATACTCATCGAATTCAGGATTTTCAGATACCCAAATAGGCCCAAGCCAACGCCCGTTCAAACAGAGCGCAGTCCTGTCTGTTAACTCAGGTTTAGGCGCAACGCATCCGGCGCAAAACAAGACAACGATGAGTAGGGCCCTAAACACGGGGTTGTTATAAAGGCACCCGCGCAAGACGGGAAGCAGGAACAGCTCGGTGGAGATTAAGGAAGATAGCCTTAGGGCGTCACTGCGATGGTTCGGAAGAGTGAGCATCTGCATTCCCGAAGCATGCACACACGTCAGCTCACCAAATATCTCCTGCTTTCAACGGGCGCTTGGATAAAAAGTCCGTGCGCAGAGATCAGCTGGGATAACCAAGGCCCAAACTCATCTTGGAGTACGGCAGCTAATTGGTCTTCGGACGTTTTGCCGGCGGGGGGCGACACCATACTCTTTACTGAAACCAGCACTATCCCGGCGCTGATTTCAGTGAACACAAGTTACCCTGACACAGGGAGTGCTCTGAATCTTTATTTTAGCGCTGGGCACGACATGACACTGCGCGGAACCACGGGTGCTGAGTTTTACGTAAATTCTATCACTGTTGCTGACGCCTACTGCTACACCTTGGACATGTCAGTGAATGGCAGGCAGGCGGCTTCAGGCACAATGCCGGCGACCCAAGCAATATGGGATGTAGCCGAGGGCGGCACATTGCTTATCAAAAACGCTTTTGGCACGAAGCTTAGTGCAAGTGGATATTTTACTAAAGTCGGCACAGGCACATTACGATTGGGCGAGGCGATACTCGGAAATTTAGCGAAGCAATCCCTGCAACTACGTGCACTCGAAGGAACAACTGAGCTCGGGTATCTTTTTGGAAATTCTCTCAACGGGATCGCAGAGATTGCCGAGGGCGCCACCGTGCGCGTTAATGGTTATAATCCGTACACGCTCACCCTGCCCTTTGATGCTGCCGCATACCCAGGCGGCATTGAGCAACTAGCTGGGATACTTGATTTAGGCGGAAATGACTTTTGCCTGCGCTCTCTCAGCGGCACAGCAACAGGTCAAGTCATCGGCGGTGTAGCTACAGACCATCGTATGCTAACGATAGGCGTTGGCGGCGTAGCCAATGCGCCCACGGAGTTGGATGGAGACTTTGCAGGAGTCATTGGAGATTCCGGAGAATGGAAACTAGGCTTAACTGTGAATGGAGCCCGACCAGGTTTTACCCAAAGGCTTTCCGGGATGAATACCTATACAGGCGGAACATTTGTCCGTGGTGGTAGACTTGAATTAGCGCATGCGACAGCCACGCTAGCTGCCGAAGGTCAGTTGGTTGTGAACGGGGGCTCGATAGATCTTGGTGCCAATCAACAAACGGTGGCGGCCGTTACCTTGAATGCTGGGGCAATTACGGGGACATCGGGCACGCTAACGGTTGCTTCACTGCTTGTGGAAAATGAATCGGATGTGCTTATCGGGGTAAATATAGTGAGTACAGGCGGTTTTATAAAGCGCGGTACGGGCACGTTGTGCATTCATGGTTCGGTAAATTTCTTGGAAGGCACTGCTATCGAAAGCGGAATAGTCACCTGCGACGGGCAAACATTTTCCGGACCTATACAAATCAGTGGCAGCAGTAGCTTAATCGGGGGAATTTATACCGGCGAAATTTTTGCCCAGAATACAGGCCAGCTATCTGGCACGATTACATCGACGGGTAGCCTTTCCGCAATGGGCGCGCACCTTGAGTTAAATAACCTAGTCGTCGAGGGCGTCCTAAACTCGATCAATAGTCAGTTCACGGGCA
>CANHHS010000039.1 GCA_947460445.1 Opitutia bacterium
ACCCGCAGGGGCAGATGCACGACACTACATTCGCTTTGCCAACCGCGATGCCCCTTACTGGATTGCTCAAGATCGCACTTGTGCAGGAGCCATCTTGGGTGAAATCGAGATTACGAGGTAAGTAGCGGTATTAGCGGTATTAGCGGTGGTAGCGGTGGTAGCGGTAATAGCTGGTTAGCTGGCTGGCTGTTTGGCTGGCTGGCTAGCTTGCTGGCTGGCTGGCTGGCTGGCTGGCTGGCTGGCTGGCTGGTTAGCTGACTAGCGGGTTAGCGGTGATAGCTGTTCAGCTGTTCAGCTTTAGTCCTTAGTCTCTCCCTCCCTCTTCCCCCTTCCCTCTTAATTCTTAATTTTTAATTATTAATTCCCAACTGACTCTTCCTTCCCCTTTAGTCCTTCGTCTTTAGTCCTTAGTCTCCAATGTCTTTAGTCCTTAGTCCTTAGTCTCTGCTCTTCACTCCCCAACATACCCACCGCCCAATGCTTTAACCAGTTGGACGTGGGCATGGATGCGATTGCGACGTGCGCTGGCGACAGCGGAAACGGAATCCGCATAGACAACGCGTGCATCCGTAAGCTCAGCAGAACCAATCTCACCTGCTTCAAAACGTTTTTGTGCAAACTGACGTAGCTGTTCGGCAGCAAGGGCTTGGCGCTCGGTAGCCTCGGAGACAATCGTAGCTTCTCGCAACACAACCAAGGCGTCGCGGGTTTCACGTAAAGCATCGAGAACCGATTGTGCGTAGGCGGCCGCGGCGACTCTCGCCGCGGCTTCGGCAGCTTCCGTCGCGCGACCTGCCCTACCCCAATCGAGGATATTTTGCTCAATCGATAAACCTACAGCAGAGGTTGCTGCTGGACTCGCAAAAAGTCCCGAAAGTTCACGGCTCTCTGAGCCTAAACCCGCGGTCAATGTGAGTGCCGGAAACGCTGAAGCCTTGGCGACACCAATCTGCGCATTGGCAGAAATGGCTAATTGCTCGGCTTGGCGAACGTCGGGTCGACGTTCCAATAAAGACGCTGGTAATCCAGCAGCTGGTGCAGGAGGGATGACGAGTGCCGTCTGACTCGGTGCGACGGTCAAAGACGGGTCACCAACTAAAGTGCCCAGGAGATTTTCCAACGCAGCACGTTGGCGTCTTACCATCGACAAACGGGTAATAGCCCCAGCGCGCGCACCTTCTGCCCGCGCAGCCTCGCCCAACAAAGCATTGCCTGTGCTCTCACGTAATTTAGCCACCCGCAGCGATTCTTCGCGTGCTTTAACAGCATCTTCGGACGCTACCCATTCAGTGTCGATAGAACGTAATTCGGCATACGTTCTGACAACTAACGCCGAAACCGAAAGCTCGGCAGCATGGAGCGCTTCACGTCCTGACTGAAGCATCGCTTGTGAAGCTTCGCGCGCACGACGCGCACGACCCCAAACATCAATTTCATAGGAGAGCGAAAGTCCGGCCGCAGCGTTATCACGTTGTCGCGGCGTACCGACTGGTGGATTAGCCGCTAAATCCGTACTGTATTTACGACGTTCAAAACCAGCCCGTGCATCAATTGCAGGAAGTCCGGCTGCTTCGATCCCGCCTAAAACTGCAATCGCCTGATCGACGCGTGCACTTGCGGCTACCAAATCTTGATTACCCATGAGCGCACGTTCCACCAAGCCGTCGAGTAAGGGATCTTGAAAAGCCTTCCACCAGTTACGGTCGATAGAGTTCTCACCCGCGACCGCAGCATTATCAAACTCAGCCGGTAGCGGTAAAGCGGGTCGAGTATAGTCGGGTCCTGCAGCGCAGCCACAGAGCAAGATTACCAGAAGGATGGCGCGGTTCATGGTGCGATTTTTTGCTTAGCCTCACGACGCCCTGAAAGGAGGTGGAAGAACCAAGGGATGAAAAGTGTAGCCACAAAGGTGTCTAAGATCATGCCACCGACCACGCCGGTTCCCATCGATCGCCGCGCAGCGGAACCCGCACCGAAGGCGAATGCCAACGGTAAGACGCCTAAAATGAACGCAAGGGATGTCATCACCAGTGGACGGATGCGGATACGTGCAGCTTCGACAGCCGCTTCGGCTGCATTGCGACCGGCCCGACGTGCCGATTCTGCAAATTCGACAATCAGAATGGCATTTTTGGCTGCCAATCCAATGAGCGTGACTAAGCCGATTTGGAAATAGATGTCGTTCGGCATCCCGCGAACGAGCAACGCCAAGAGCGCTCCTAAAAGCGCGAAAGGAACGGTTAAGAGCACCCCAATCGGCAAAGCGATATCTTCGTAGAGCGCTGCGAGGATTAAAAATACCATGAGCAACGCAAAGCCGAACGCGGGTAACGCCGAGGTGGCGGCACGCTTTTCTTGGACGGCTTGCGACGTCCAATCAATTTCGTAACCGCGATTCAATGTCGACTGAGCAATCTGCTCTACCAAATCAATTGCTTGGATTGAACTCGTGCCAGGGGCGGCCGAACCCATCACGCGTGCTGACAAGAAACCCTTGTAACGTTCAAGTTGTTCAGGACCGACCGCAGGACGGAAAGTCACAAATGTTGAAACAGGTAAAAGTGTACCATCCGCCGTGCGCACGGGTACGCGACCTGCATCCGCAGTGTTTAAACGATCCGCCGCATCTGCCTGCACGAGCACCCGGTAGGTACGTCCTGCCAATGTGAAATCATTTGCATACAATGAACCAACCGTCGCTTGGAGCGCTTCGTGAAGGTCGGACAAAGCCACACCAAGGGCAGCTGCTCGCACTTCGTCCACCTCCGCATACATTTGGGGCACAGCGGGACGGAGAAAAATATTGATACCCGTTAAGCGTGCGTCAGCCCGTAATGCAGCAACAAGTCGATCGGCTTCTAAGGCGAGGCGTGCCGGACTATCGTCTTCGCGTGCTTGAAGGTAGAATTCAAATCCACCCGCACTGCCAATGCCGCGGATCGCCGGCGGGTTAACAATCAAACACATGCCATCGGGCTGCGACATGCCCATACCCATCAGTTGACGAGCCAAGTCTTCGCCACCGATATTACGCTCACTGTAGTCCTTAAGCGGAAGGAAGATGGTGCCAGCATTGGGCCTTTCACCACCGCCGATTAAGTCGAAACCACTGATGGCAAAGGTATGGAAGACGGCAGGTTTATCCGCAGGAACCGCACGGAATTTTGGCGTCATCCGATCCATAAATACCTGGGTACGCCCCACACCTGCTCCATCGGGCAGATTCACCATGCCAATAAGATAACCTTGGTCCTCTGATGGTAGAAATGCGCGTGGAATCCAAAAGAGTAGAGCCGCATTGACGAGAATGACTCCTAGGAACATCGCTGTGGCTTGGCGCGGGTGAATCAATAGCCAACGCACCGTGCGATTATGCCAGGCAGCGAGATGTCCAAATCCACGACTAAAGCCCGACAACATACGACCCATAAAACCTTCGGCGGTATGATCATGATCGGAACGCAGGAAGAACGCACAGAGCGTTGGCGTAAGCGTCAACGCAACGATACCGGAAATAACCACCGAAAGAGCCAACGTTACTGCAAACTGACGGTAGAGGGCACCAGCAATGCCACCCAGAAATGCGACCGGCAGGAATACGCAGGTGAGTACGCAAACAATCGCGATGACTGCTCCGGCAACTTCACGCACCGATTCACGTGCTGCCTCAAACGGAGACAAGCCACGCTCGCGCATGAGTCGTTCAGTGTTTTCCAGGACGACAATCGCATCATCGACCACAATGCCAATCGCGATGACCATGGCGAAGAGCGTTAAAATATTAATGCTAAAACCAAGAACCCAGAGTCCGGCACAGGCTCCAATGATGGAGACCGGCACCGCAATCATTGGAATTAAGGTCGCCCGCCAACTTCCCAAGAAAAGGAAGACCACGAGTGCAACTAAAAGTGCAGCCTCTATGAGGGTTGAGCGTACCTCGCGCAAAGCACCACGCACAAAGAGTGTTGTATCAAAGGGGATCTCACAGCGCACATCCGGCGGAAAGCGTGGCTCGAGTTCCTTCAGCTTTGCGCGAATGAGATTAGCCGTTTCCAACGCATTGCCACCGGTCTGCAAAAAGACGCGGGTGCCCACGCATGGCTGATTATCAAGTGCCGCAACTTGCTCGTAACTCTGTGAACCTAATTCAATACGGGCGACGTCGCGTAGATAGAGCGTCCCTGCCCCACCGCCAGATCGAACGACAATATCGCCAAACTGTTCTGGTGTATTGAGCCGCCCACGCGTCACAACGGGAATGACAAAAGCCGCATTCACCGATGGCTCTTGGCCAATACGGCCAACGGCATACTGCGCATTGCCCGCGCGGATGGCACGAACAACATCGCCCGGAACAACGCCCAAAGCGGCCATCCGGTCAGGCTTTAACCAAACACGCATCGCATAATCGCGAGCCGCAAACACCCCGCAGTCACCCACGCCCGGAATACGCTTTAGTTCCTCAACGACCACGTTGGTCGCAAAGTTACTTAAAAAGACAGTATCATGGGTTGCCCCAGGCGATAACACCGAAACCGAAAGCAAGATGTCATTAGAACGCTTCTTCGTAATGACACCGAGCCGGCGCACATCTTCGGGTAAACGTGGTTCAGCAACCCGCACACGATTGGCGACCAACACCGTCGCCATATCCGGATCTGTACCGTTCTCAAAAGTAACTGAAATCGTGAGCGTACCCGTTGAGGAAGCGTTGGAGGAATAATACAGCAGACCTTCCACACCGTTAATTTCTTCTTCGAGCGGTGCTGCGACGGTTTGAATGAGTGCTTCAGGTGTCGCCCCTGGATAGCTTGCCACGACGGTGACGGTAGGCGGAGCAATCTGCGGGTATTGCGAGAGCGGCAGTGAACGCAAAGCTAGGCCACCCACCAGCACGATGATAACCGAGATAACGACCGAAAAAATCGGTCGATGGATAAAGAAGTCCCAGCGCATAACTTACTTGGTAGCAGGGACGGCTGCCGTTCCTGCGGGATGGGGAACGACCGTCGCTCCTGCGCGAAGTTTCTGTAATTGATCGACGATGAGCTGATCACCATCTTTAAGACCCGAAAGGATTGTGACGTCGGCACCTGCGACATCGCCTAAGAGTACGGGTCGCACTTCCGCCTTATTGCCTTCACCAACGACCATGACAACACGACCTGTCGGTGCTTGTACTAAAGCTGCATACGGAATGGTGCAGCCGCCTGATGCCTTGAGGCCCGCAATCCGCACGCGGGCAAATTGCCCTGCAAGCAACGCACCTTTGGCATTCTCAAAGCGGGCACGCATTTGAATTGTACCCATACGCGCATCCACTTCCGTTGCGGCGAAATCAATAACCCCAACCACCGAAGATGGCATACCATTGGAGAGAAGTAGACGGACTTCGGCACCATTAGCAGCATCCGCACGTCCATTAAAGAGGCGGTTAAAATCGGCTTCCGAAAGTCCGAAACGGATCCAGACCTCATTGGACTGAACCACGGTTGTCAAAAGTCCATCGGGTCCAACTGGATTCACTAAAGCGCCTTCCGTACGAAGCCTGCGACCAGCGACGCCATCAATCGGCGAACGAATATCGCAGTAACTTAAATCGAGTTGAGCTAAACGGTGTCTGGCTTCTGCGGCATCGCGTGAAGCTTCTGCAATCACCGCAGCAGTGAGTGCGTCTTCTGCCTCCTTACGCCCAGTGGCACCTTGCGAAAGTAAAGTCTGCTGACGGTTGGCCTCCGCACGGGCTTGGATAGCACGCGCCGTTTCTTGGAGTACTTGAGCTTTCGCCAGGCTCTCCGACGCCTGGTAAGTTGCAGGATCAATCTTAAAAAGGAGATCGCCTGCCTTTACTTTACCGCCTTCTCGGTAATCCACCGTCTGAAGAATGCCCGTGATACGCGCACGAACCTCTACCTCGCGCACACCTTCTACTTGGCCTGAAGCGACAGCCGACTGACTGACTTCGCCTAAATTCACTGTAAACACAGTCACTGGAAGCGGCCCAAAAGCAGCGGGAGGTGTCTGCGGTCCACACCCAACCATCAAAATACAGGCTAGAGCCCCAAAACGGAAAATTGTCATACTCCCTATACACACGAGGAAAGCCTCGGCTGACAACCCATGAGTGGCCTTTTAAAGGCTATCGCTGTATTTTGTTGGACCAGCGAAAAACCTTCAGGCGGTCCACTTCGTAATCAAAGGGTCGCACAAACGATAAAAGCCAGCTGTCAGAAGCGAGGCGGAGAGCAATGCTGGCCAATAACTTAGCCCCATCCGTAACAAGATTGGCAAAATGATGAAGAGGACCAAGGACGGCACTGTGTAGGCGAGAATGGAAATGCTCAGCGCGGAAACACGCGCCGGATCCGGGGTCTCCACCCAAGTCCAAGACATCGTCAAAATAGAGGTGAGCGGAAGTGCACAGAGCAATGCACCCCAGACTAAATTACGCTTAGCCAGCTCGGAGGCGCCGACGATAATTCCCGCGGATAAGATGAATTTAAGGTAAAGCATGACAGTTTTTAAGACAAACCCGACCCAGAGGGCAACCTTAGGACAGCATTTATCATTTAAGTTTTAATCTATCTAGAATCTCTCTACTATAAACTCATGCGACATCTCTGCCTAGGCATTGTCTTTTCAAGTTTAGCCTTCGGTGCAGAAAACACCGTCCCGCCCATCTCGCGTTACTCTCAAGCTCTCAAAGGCGAACGTAGTGCCATGCGACAGGCGGCCAGTTACTACGACGCCCAGTTTGCGCAATCACGCATTCAGCAACAACGGGATGAGTCACTACGCTGGTATAAAAAAGCATCGGACGAAGGAGAGACAAACTGCTCCTACCGCTTATTCCAAATTTACAGTGAAGGAGACGGCGTGCCGCAAGATGATGCAGAAGCGAACGACTGGTTAAACAAGGCGGCCCAAGGCGGCTACCGAACAGCGCATGGAGTTCTCGGAGAAAGAATAGCCAAGGGTATTGGCACGAAAGCGAGCGATATTGACGCTCTCTATGAGTTACTCATCCAAGCATCCTTCTCGGGACTCACGGGTGAACAATCGAATCTTCGCGACAAAATTCTCGCACGTATCAGCCCTGCGGAAGCGGAGCGTGCAGCTACGGAGGCATTCAGGTATATCGAACGGCGTAATAAGCCGGTAAGAAAAGTCGTCACCTCCATTGGCAGTTCTGATGCCAATAAGGATAGGAAAGACGGCGAGGCCTCAAACTCAAGTCAACCTGAAGACGGTACAGACGTCGCTGTCATTGCTCAAAATAACAAGAAAGAATCCGAGGCGAATAAGAAGAAACTCGATGATCAAAGACGAAAAATGATTATCGAGGGACGCGAGCGTTTGGAGATTACCAAACGCTAATTGAAAAGAGATTCGCAGTGCCCCCGGCTGGACTCGAACCAGCACGCTGTTACGCGGGAGATTTTAAGTCTCATGTGTCTGCCATTCCACCACGAGGGCAAGCGAAGGGGCAAATAGAGCAAACAGAGGTCTTAAAGGCAACCCCTGACCGCTCAGAAGCGCACGCGACCAACAAGCCCCGCGCGTGCACCACGTCCAGGATCGACCTCGGTCTCGGTTACACCCACCTGAAAACGCATCTGACTATCGAGTTCCCAGCCGAGCGTCGCACGCAAACTCCAGGAGCCAGAGACCCATGCATAGCCAAGATCCGCATAGAGTCGCTGGTCGAGTAAACGCGTCTCCTGCCCGGCGAGATTCTCCAGCCTAGTCTCCTCGCCATCGTAACCAACAGTCGTAAAGACCTCACCGGTGGACTCAAGCTGACGTGCCAGTACCAGCGATTTCCGACCCGTAGATAAAGACCACTCAGGTGCAAAGGCCCATCGGAAGGTCGGTACAACGAGAAACAAATCCGACTCCATCTCTCGGCTCTCGATCAAGAAGAGGTAACCAAGCGTGAATGTTTCACTCATTTTCCATGAGGAACCACCTACAAAGGATACGGCGATACCTTCCTCGGGCCCGGCCGCGTCGGCGGTGCGTGAACTCATCTCAAGCGCGTAGAAGCGTGACGGTCCACCTGCCTGCGGCGGACGATGCGACAGCACCAAACCGAGGTCGAGCTCGCGGACTGACTCCAGTCGCGGCAGGCCGACCAGGGTACCGGGAAGAAGATTGTGCCCCTCGGCACCAACCGCTCCCGAGAGGGAGAGTTGCCAATCACGCAGCTGTGTAAGTTGTGTCAGCACCTCGACGCGCACCCCGCTAGAATCGAGTGAAAGTCCATCCTGTCCGCCGCCAACATCGCGACGCACCCGCGCGCTGAAGACCCAAGTATTACCGAGGTCCGCGGGACGAGGCGGCTCAGCAAGTAACGGGGCGACAAGAAGTAGAGGCAAGAGACGTCGCATAGGCGTATCGTCTTGGTTAAGCCGGCTGGGTCAAGATGTAGCGGTCTTTTCGCTTCCCCTGACAGGGCCGCTCCGCTTGCATCGCTGGGATGAGTCGTCTCGCCCAAACCTTTGCCCGCTGTAAGTCCGAAGGACGCGCCGCGTTTGTGAGCTATACCTGTGCAGGCGATCCCGACGGCCCCACCTCGACCGCTGTCTTAATTGCGTTGGCAGAGAATGGTGCCGACATCCTCGAAGTCGGTGTCCCTTTCTCCGATCCGCTTGCAGATGGATTAACCAACCAACTTGCTGCACAGCGCGCGCTCGAAAGCGGCATGACCCACAAGGGACTTCTCGAGGTCTTACGTAATGTACGTGCGAAGACCGACAAGCCACTCGTGCTATACACCTACTACAATCTCTTGCTCTCCGGTGGACTCACCCAGACCTGTGCAGCACTCAAGGCAGCCGGTGCAGATGCTTTACTGACTTTGGACTGCCCTCCTGAAGAGGCTACCGAGTTAATGGCCGCATCCAAAGCAGCGGGCTTAGAAAATATTTTTATTGTCGCACCCACCACACCTCCTGAACGCATCGCGAAAATCGCCAAAGATGCTTCCGGATTTATTTATTACGTCTCTCGTTCGGGTGTAACCGGAGAGCGCGCGGATTTAGCGGCCAACCTGAAAGATGCCGTGGCCGAAATTCGTAAGCATACCCAACTACCCGTGTGCGTCGGATTTGGTATTTCGACGTCCGCCCAAGTTCAAACCGTCGCTGCGGTGGCAGATGGCGTAGTGGTCGGCAGCGCCTTGGTTAACGTCGTTGCCGAGCACAAAGACGCCAAAGGGAAGACGGCCGAGGCCGTGGCCATGAAAGTCCGCGACTTAGTTTCAGGCTTAAAAAAGGCGTAAAAACAGTTTTCGCCTTTTGCCTTGCCAGAAGGGGGCTGGTTTCCACGCTCAACTTGGTTCCGACTTGAGTCGGGGCCATCACGGAAAAACCGCATGGCCACCCGAAACACCTGGAAGCAAAAAGACCTAACCGGCATCGAGACACTATCCCGAGCCGAAATAGACCAAATTTTTGCCCAAGCGGATCGCCTTCTCCCCACGCTCGACCAAGAGCAAAGTCCGCCACTCCTGCGTGGCCGAACCATTGTTAATCTGTTCCTCGAGCCGAGTACACGCACACGCACTGCCTTCGAAATCTCTGCTAAGCGACTCGGAGCCGAAGTCGTTTCCATCAACACAACGGGCTCCTCACTCGTCAAAGGTGAAACCCTACGCGACACCGCCCTCAACATTCAGGCGCTCAAAGCAGACGCCATTGTCCTTCGCCACAGCTCGGCCGGAGCCGCCGCATACCTCGGGCGAGCTTTAGATATCTCGGTAATCAATGCAGGCGATGGCGCTCACGAACACCCCACCCAAGCACTGCTCGACGCGTATACGCTTAAGCGGAAGTTTGGTAAGACCGATGGACTCAAGGTTACCATCCTTGGCGACATCCTCTTCAGTCGCGTCGCACGCTCCGACATCCTCTGCCTCGCGAAACTCGGCGTCGAGGTGACACTCGCGGGTCCAGCCACACTTGTCCCTGCCCGTCTCGCTGAGGCCTTCCCCGGCGTGCGCATCGAACGCAACTTGCGTAAAGCACTCTCCAGCGCCGACGCCGTGATGCTCTTACGCATCCAGCACGAACGCCAAACGACGACCCACTTCCCATCGCTGGCTGAGTACACCTCACAGTTTGGACTCAACGAAGCGCGCGCATCATGGCTCAAGCCAAAGGCCATCATCATGCATCCAGGACCTATTAACCGCGGGGTCGAAGTCGAAAGTGCCCTCGCCGATGGATCACGCTCTGTCATTTTAAGTCAAGTCACCCACGGGGTCGCTATTCGCATGGCGGTCCTCCACCTCTGTATCGGAGCACGCGCACGATGAACGCCCCTGACCCTACCCCACTCTGGATACGCGACGCACGCGTCATCGACCCGACTTCAGGACGTGACGAGGCACGCGCTGACCTCTTCGTTAAAGACGGCCTCATCGTCGAACGCCTCTCACCGAAAGACCAAAAATCCGCCCGTCGCATCAACGGCAAAGGCCTCGTCGCTGCACCCGGTTTTATCGATCTCAATTGCCGCTTAGGTGAACCTGGCCGTCCATCGCGCGAGACCATTCGTACCGGCACGCTGGCAGCAGCGGCAGGTGGATTCACCACCGTATTAACGATGCCCGATACGTCACCCTGCGTGGACAACGCTGGGACGCTTCAACTCATCCGCGAAATCTGCTCACGCGACGCGTCTGTCCGCGTCATTCCCGCAGGCACATTAACCAAGGGTCACGAAGGTAAAGCTCTCGCGCCCCTCGGCTCCCTCGCCAAAGCCGGCGTCTTAGCCGTAACCGATACGATTTCTGGCGTACAAAATAATGAGATTATGCGCCGGGCTCTGGAGTACGCAGCGATGTTCGGACTCGTTGTACTCGATCACTGCCAAGACAGCAGCATGACCGATGGCGCCCAAATGCACGAAGGCGCTATCTCGCTGCGCCTCGGACTACGTGGCTTCCCGAGTGCATCCGAAGACATTGTCGCTGCGAGCGACTGCGCCCTCGCCGAACTCACCGGTGCACGTATCCACCTGCAACACCTGTCATCATCGCGCACAGTTGAAACTGTTCGACGTGCCCGTTCGCGCGGAGCACAGGTTACCGCCGAAGTCTCGCCCCTACACCTGCTCCTAACGGACGCCGCTCTTGTGGGTTACGACACACGACTTAAACTCAACCCTCCCTTACGTGAAGAGTCCGATCGCCAAGCTCTGCTCGCCGCTTTAGCCGAGGGTGTCATCAGCGTCATTGCGTCAGACCACTCACCCTATCACGCAACGGATAAAGACTGCGAATTTGACCAAGCGCCTTTCGGTGCCTCCACTATCGAAGTAGCCTTCTCAGCTGCCTACGAAGCCGCAGTACTCAGCGGAGCCATTGACCTACCAACGCTCATTGCGCGACTCACCTCAGGCCCAGCCAGTGTCCTAAAACTCGAAGCAGGAAGCTTACGGGCAGGCACACCGGCTGATATCGTCTTGCTGGATCTCAAATCCAAATGGACCCCAACCGCTAAGAACCAACATTCACTCGGCGGAAACAATCCACTCATCGGTCGAACACTCCACGGTAAAGTTGCCGGTACATTTGTCGGCGGACGGCAAGTCGCCTAAACCATGGAAGGACTCAGCGCCATCCCTTGGAGCCGTCTAGACGCCTGGGGATGGTCCTTCATCGGCATAACCCTCACCTTGGTTTTGGTTGGCGGCTGGAGACTCTACGCAGGTGAAGCCACTGCCTCGGCAACAATTTTGGCTGAAACGAGTCATCGGCATTACCGAATGCTACTTCGGACAATCAGCACACTATCCTTCATACTCGTCTTCGGGGCACTCTTCTCCGCAGATGGCCAAGCACTCTTATACCAACTCATCAAACCAGTACTGAAGTTTTTTAAAGCAAGCAACCAAGGCAGCTTCCGGACTGAAAACATGTCTTTGGTTTTTACAGCAGGCTTCATTGCGCAACTTCTCGCAGCAGGCATACTCCTACTTCTCGCCCAAGCTTTCCCAGGCTTTATCCATGTTCAGCCTGACGGCAGCGATCGTAACAAACTCTACTTCAATCGTGCAGACATCTTCAGGCTTCTGGGCCTCTTTGCGGCTTGCTCATGCCTGTTGGCGATTGCGTCCATCTTATGGTCCTTGTTTGCGCAGATTGCGGCCACACAAGGACAAAATCTGCCTGACGATATTCAAGACGTCGTACAACTCGTAGCTCACTGGAACGGCCCGAGCTGGGTCCTGAGTATACTCTTCCTGAGTGTAACCGTGGGGGCACCGTTGATTGAAGAAATTGGTTTTCGTGGAATCATTTATCCCGCACTGCGTGATGCCATTCCTCGCGGCTGGGCCATTGCACTCACCGGCATTCTCTTCGGAAGCATGCATGGCAATCTTGCTGCCTTGCTACCTATCTCCGTCATGGGTGCATGGCTTTGCATCGTCCGCGACCGCTTCGGTCTCGGCACGTGCATCCTTCTCCATGCGATGAATAACGCATGGACTATTTTCTGGCTGATTGCCGCACCGGAGATTGCTACCAAGCTCTAAGATGTCTGCCATCGCTCGAGAAACCACCGACAGCGCGAACCATTTAGGGGAGCGAGAGCTGATTGACCGTATTGTTAACGCACTCGGCGCAGCCTGCCCACTGGCACCCCGTGGACCTGGCGGGGACTGCGCACACCTCATCACACAGACCGATCGACTTTACCGTATCGTTACGATCGACGGCGTGATTTTAGGTAGACACTTTGATCTATCAACTGCGCCCGAAGCAGCGGGACGTAAACT